>NZ_AP014624.1:0-305763 GCF_000829375.1 Chryseobacterium sp. StRB126 | reverse complement strand
GAAAACCAAAGTCACCGGACTTACTTTTCTTACTCACAATTAATTACATTTTTACATTAAATATGTTTAACATAGAAACGTTAAGGTCAAAATCCGTAACGGAACTGACTAAAATCTTGAAGGATTTGGGCGTTAAAGTTGCAAGAAATAGCAATGATAATGACAAAATCTTTGCAATTCTTGACTTTCAGGCTTCCAATCCTAAAGTTGCGAAAGATTATTTCAACGCCACGGAAACCAGCTCCAATACTGAAGAAGCCCCAGCAGAAAAAACGGCAAAGGCTCCTGTAAAAAAAGCTGCTCCAAAGAAAACCCCAGCAAAGCCTAAGGTAACTGCTAAAGTTCCGGAAGAACAGAAAGTAGAGGAAAAAGCAGAAGAAACAATGCCGGTTGCTGAAGAAGTAAAAGCTGAAGAGCCTAAAACTGAAGCAGTAATAGCAACAACAAATGAAGAAGCATCTGCAGTTAACGCAGCTAAGAAGAAAAGAAAAAGAGTTTCTCCCAATACAGGAAATATAGAAACTTCTCAGGAAAAACCTGAAGCTCCTAAAAACACAGAACCTCAAGAGCCTGCACAGGCAGAAGAAAAGCCTCACAACCCTCAACAACAACCACAGGCTAACAGACCTCAGAAGGGACACAACCATCCACAGAACAGTGGAAACCAACATAAAAATCAAAACCAGCATCAGAATCCTAACCAAAATCAGAATCAAAACAGACATTCTGAAAGAGTAGAGGAACAGCAAGACCATAAGAAGGAATTTAATTTCGACGGAATGGTAAGCATTGAAGGTGTTTTGGAAATTTTACCTGATAACTACGGATTTTTACGTTCGTCAGATTTCAGTTATATTTCTTCTCCTGATGATGTGTATGTATCTACAGCACAGATTAGAAATTATGGATTAAAAACCGGAGATACCGTAAAAGGTATTGTAAGGCTTCCAAAAGAAGGTGAGAAATATTTTTCATTATTAAAACCTACAGAAGTAAACGGACGTGACCTTGCATTCATCAAGGACCGTGTAGCTTTTGAATATCTTACTCCGCTTTTCCCTGAAGAGAAATTTAATCTGGCGGGAAGTGATTCTACAATTTCTACTAGAATTGTTGATTTATTTGCACCTATTGGAAAAGGACAAAGAGCAATGATTGTTGCTCAGCCTAAAACGGGTAAGACGATGTTGCTTAAAGATATTGCTAATTCTATTGCAGCTAACCACCCGGAAGTATACATGATGGTTCTTCTTATCGATGAGCGTCCGGAAGAGGTTACCGATATGGAAAGAAGCGTAAATGCAGAAGTAATTGCTTCTACGTTTGACGAAGCAGCTGAAAAACACGTAAAAGTGGCTAACCTTGTTTTAGCAAAAGCTCAAAGAATGGTAGAATGTGGTCATGATGTTGTTATTTTGTTAGACTCTATCACCAGATTGGCAAGAGCATACAACACGGTAACTCCTGCATCAGGTAAGGTTCTTTCCGGAGGGGTGGATGCTAATGCGCTTCACAAGCCGAAGAGATTCTTCGGGGCAGCAAGAAAGATTGAAGGAGGTGGTTCTTTAACGATTATTGCAACTGCACTTATTGATACAGGTTCTAAAATGGATGAAGTGATCTTTGAAGAATTCAAAGGTACAGGTAACATGGAACTTCAGTTAGACAGAAAAATTGCCAACAGAAGAATCTATCCTGCAATCGACTTAATTTCTTCAAGTACTCGTAGAGATGATCTTCTTCTGGATGAAGTAACTTCTCAGAGAATGTGGATTTTTAGAAAATATCTTTCTGAAATGAATCCTGTAGAAGCAATGGAATTTGTAAATAAAAATATCAAAGGAACTCTTAACAATGAAGAATTCCTGATGTCTATGAATAAATAAATTTAATATTGTTAAATAGAAAGCACGGGTCTCAGGATTCGTGCTTTTTAGTTTTAATAATTTACATGGTGAAAAAAATATTTTAGAATTTAATTCATTCTAAATCAATATATCAATGTTAAAGATTTATTAAAGTAATCCCCAATCTTTGATAATACCTTAAATATTGGCTAATTTTGAAGTATAACATTAAAAATAAAAATTATGTCATTTGAATTACCAAAATTAGGATATGCATACGATGCATTAGAGCCTACGATCGATGCAAGAACTATGGAAATCCACTATACGAAGCACCACCAAGCGTATATTGACAATTTAAATAAAGCAATCGAAGGAACTGATCTAGCAGGAAAATCTATTGAAGAAATCTGCAAGACAGGAACTGATAAACCAGCTGTAAGAAACAATGGAGGTGGACACTTTAACCACTCTTTGTTCTGGGAAATTTTAACTCCTGGTGGAAGCAAAGAACCGGTAGGAAACGTGAAAGCTGCTATCGAAAACTATGGCGGTCTTGAAAAATTCAAAACTGATTTCTCTGAGGCTGCTAAAACAAGATTTGGTTCAGGATGGGCTTGGTTGGTAAAAAATGCTGACGGGTCTGTTTCTATTTCTTCAACTCCCAATCAGGATAACCCATTAATGCCTGTAGCAGACGTTAAAGGAACTCCTGTTTTAGGGCTTGACGTTTGGGAGCACGCTTACTACCTAAACTATCAAAACAGAAGACCTGATTATATTTCTGCATTCTTTGAGGTAGTAAACTGGGATAAAGTAGAAGAATTATTCAATAAATAATTTTCAGCTATTATAAAAATAAAAGGTTCAGAATTTTCTGAACCTTTTTTAGTTTTATATTTTAAAAATTTATCTTTTTATCATTTTCTGTGTGAACACTTCGTTCCCTGAATTTACTTTTATAATGTATGTATTAGATGGTAATGAATGAATATCAACAGCTATTTCTCTTTCATTGCTAAAAGTCTTTTCAAAGACTACCTTACCATTAATATCATTAATGTGTAATGATCCTGAACGTACTTTGTCAAGCGACACTATAAATACCCCATTGTTAGGGTTTGGTGAAACCTGAATATTTTTCTGCTGAACTTTTTCTTTAAGCATCGATTTCGTGTTGTTAGGATCTGCATTAAGATCAATATGATACTCTTTATCTTTTGGTTTTGCAAATTTGGCCGCAGGATTGGAAATATTTGTGTTAGTACGAAGAGTCTCACAGTACATGAAATCATATGGCGAGTTGATGCTGTTTTCAGCATGAATGCCGTCATTATTACCACCTAGAGAGTAAACCAATTCAATAAGGAATTTGTATTGTCCAGAAGGTGGATTGGTGAGATCTGCCTGATTTACGGTAAAATCAAATTCATTAGGGTTAGGGAAATTAACCGCTGCAGATGTTGGATAAACTGTACTTGTTGCAATATCTAAAAGCAATAGCTGAAAGTTTACGATGCTTGCGCCTTGTGGAATGGCGTAATTCCCATTTATATGTAACGGAAAGCCTATAGGATCTTTACACGAGCGGGTCTGATAGGTGAAATCAACATAAGCAGTGTTCATTTTGCAAATGTCATTACTTAATGAAGATATTTCAGAATTCGTTAACGTAAAATTTGTCTTGTTCAGATAGAATCTAGGGAGCAGATTGTGATCCGGGTCATCATTATACTGTTCAATAGGTCCGTTGTATGAACCTCCACGGCTTGCAATGTTGGCTGCAGCTTCTATGTATGGCGAATAATCGCTTACATGTACTACAATAAATTTTGCATTTCTGTCCGTTTTAAACTTTGTAAAAGTAGCAAAAGCATTGTCCTCATGTAATCCGTTTGGAGGATTGAAATTAACAAGATAAGAACCACTGCTTAAGTTACCATTAGCCCTTTCAGCATCAGAGAACAAGACAATCACTAATGGTCTCTCACGATGCTTATCTAAGGTTTTTTGTGGACTTACAATATCAGGATGAGGATTATGATCAAGAGCTGCTCCTATTAAGTTAACTGCATCATGAAAATGATCACCGTTTTTTAATCTTCTTGAGAACGTTTGAGCTGTTGCCAGATCACTGGTGAAATTAGATTCTATATAGATCCGTGGAAGAGAAGGGCTCATGTCCTTATAGTCTGTTCCATAATGAACAACAGAAACCCGATTATCACGATTGCACTTTAAAACCTGCTCCATAAGTTTCATCGTAGAAACAGTCATTTGATTGAAAGCTACATCACTTATGGAACCACTGTTGTCCAGGCAGAAAATGATATCACTTCCTGTTTGTGAGTAGAGAGGTTTCCAGGATAATAGAATTGAAAACAGAATAAGTTTAATTGTATTTCTCATATTTCATTGATTTTCAAGCATTGTTAATTTGAGAATTGATTAAATCGCTTATCCGATATTTGGATGTTGACAGAGGAAAATGTCTGTAGGGTAGAACATGGCATGGCTGAAAAGCATGCTGTACAAGATGTTTTTTTCATGGTTTTAACTTTTGTTATGGTTAGTAGACACTGAAATATAAAAATTCAGTGAGATACAAATATATTAAAACCTGAATAAAATGTTAAAAATATTTTTAAAAATTAAATAATTATAGAATTTATTTTTGTTTTTCTTTTGAAATAATATTTTTTGTTAATATGTTTTGATTTTTTTCTGTATGAAAAGGATTGGTTGATCATCTTACCTCACTTCCAGACAATCCATTCATTTTTAATCCATATTTCCAGCTTACGTAAGAAAATACTTGGTAAAGCTTGTACTCAAATTTTATCCCATAATTTTCTCTGGGATTATAATCTATTCCGGATTCTATGATATTTCTATATTTTCCGGTGTTATAATAGCTGTTCCATTCATTCACCAGGAAGGTGTTTTTTGTTTTCAGAAAAGATTCTGAATATTGGCTGATAGGTTTAGCTATGGCATTGAGAAAATAATCAAATTGGGTATCCATAACGGTAAGATCCCATTCTCCGTCGTCATTTTTAGACGGTTTCATCTCATGCTGTTCTTTATCCTTTTTAGAATTGTTTTGCTGTGAAAGGCAACTGAAAGGAATAAGAGCAATAAACAGTAGTAGAATAAAATTTCTCATGACTCAATTATTTATTAAAAAAGCACTCCAATAAGAGTGCCTTTCTGTGTTATTTTTTAATATATTCTTTCTGAACTACGGAAACCGCAGGGAAGTGGTCACTGTACCCACCGGTGAATCGATCACCATCCCAAGAGCGTAAAGGATATCCTTTCCATTGTCCTTCTTTGTTTACCAGATAAGCCGGAGCATAGATCTCAGCTTTGAAAATAGTATAAGTAGGAGTAATTTTTTCAGGAGAATAAAGGTTTCTTGAAACAATAATCTGGTCAAACAAGTTCGGAGCATCTCTATAAGCAAGAGAAGCAACACCCGCCTTATATAATTTATACATTAAGTTATAATAAGGCGTTTTATCAGATAATTCACTTGGGTCACCTACGGCTGCTAGATGTTTTTTCAAACTTGGGCTTACTGGGTCATCATTATAGTCACCCATTGAGAATAATTTAATACCTGGATTTTCAGCTGTTACTTTGTCCATTTCTTCTTTCAATACAGTAGCGGCTGTATTTCTTTTAGCAAGAGAAATAGCTTCTCCGCCTCTTCTGGACGGCCAGTGGTTCATAAAGATCCCTACTTTTTCTCCGTCTAATAATCCGATAGCTATCACAATATCTCTGGTGTATTCTCTTTTTCCGTTTTCGTCATAAATCTTAATTTCTTTTTTATAAGAATCTAAAACAGAGAATCTTCCTTTCTGATAAATAATGGCTACATCAATTCCTCTGGCATCATAAGAGTTGAAATGTACAATTCCATAGTTGCTTTTTGCTAGAGCCGGCTGTTTGATAAGGTCTTCAATGACCTGTCTGTTTTCCACCTCAATCAATCCACAGATGGCTGGGTTATCGTTGGTGTATTGTCTTCCAAGTTCGGAAATAACCTTAGCTTCATTAGCTAGTTTTTGGTTATAATATTTGGTACCCCATCTTTTAGGGCTGTTCGCAGTAAAATCTTCAGATAAAAACTGTTTTCTGATAACTTTTTTTCCAATTAAAAGATCATCACTCCATTCCCCTTTATAATCTTCTGTAGTTTCAAGATATTTAAGAGAATCTACGGGTACACTTCTGTGGAATTTAGGGTTGGAACGCGGTAGGGTCCCATCAATATAATCTGCAGAAGGGATTGTGTCCCAAAGGTTTTCAACGTTCAGGAATGCGACAGCTGCTCTCTTTACCTGCCTCTGTTGTGAGAAAGCAGAACCAACGCAAAATAGGGCGGCGATGATTAAATATTTTTTCATATTCTTAGTATATTCAAAAATTGAGGGGTAAAATTACTAATTTTATATAAGAATAAAGATTAAAATAATCTGAGTTTAATTTAATAAAAGGTTAAGGTTGAGATGGAAAGTGTGAAACAAATGTAGTATCATTCATTATTTTGATATTGCGAAGTGTTATTTATTATTTATATAATGCTAAAAAATAGGCTGTTTGTTTGGGATTAAAAATATTCTATCATGATTGTTGAATACTTTTCCTAAAATCTATTATCCTTTTTTGTGATTGATTAAAATTGCCCCATTTTTTTAGGATAATGAATGCAGGTTAAGAAAAATTAATAGAATAAATAGCTAAAAATGTTTGAGTTAATGAAAATAGTCCTAAATTTGTTGCCCCTTAAATAAAGAAGGAGTTAAAAATAAGTTTATTATGATTAAAAAACTATCCCTAATCTCTTTGTTTACTTTAATGCCTGCCTCTTTTTATTTTGCGCAAACTACTGTTTTTGCGTATGTTAAAGATCAGGATGGTAAGCCTTTAGAGAAAGCAGAAGTAGATCTAGCACAGTCCACCGATGATACATCTGTGGATAAAATTGGATACTTCCAGTTTGTGGATTTAAAACCTGGCCACTATCTTATCACAGTGACAAAACCAAATTTTGAGTCTAAAATCTTAGAGTTTGATGTTACTGCAGATGAGAAGAAAAAAGATTTAGGTGTTATTACACTTAATTACAACTTAGGATCAGATGCAGGAGTAATAGTTATTGACGACTCGGCAAATGATACTGAAGATGGAGGCTCATCCATGCAGCCTACTGTAGGACTTTTAAGCTCAGGAAGAGATGCTTTCCAAAACGTTTCCGCTTTTGAATTAGGTGCTTACTGGTTCAGACCAAGAGGAGTAGACAACAGATTTGAGGATGTACTTTTTAATGGGGTATCCATGTCTAAAAATGATGACGGAAAAGTAGATTTTAACAATTGGGGAGGGCTTAACGATGTAACAAGATATCCTTATGAAAACGTTGATAATATCACTCCTTCAGAATATACATTTGGTAATTTAGGTGGTGCTGTTTATTATAATACTAGAGCATCCAGCTATAGAAAGCAAACTTCATTAGCTTATTCATTTACAAACAGAAGTTATTTACACAGAGCAATTGCTACTTATTCTTCTGGCCTTTCTAAAAATGGTTGGGCATTCACGTTCTCTGCAAGTAGAAGATGGGGAGACAGAGCGATCCTGGATGGTGTATATCAAGATGCTTATGCTTACTTTGCATCTATTGAGAAAAAATTCAGTGACAGACACTCTCTTAATCTAACAGCCTTTGGATCTCCTACTTACAGAGCTTCCAATGCGCCAAATACTCAGGAGGTTTACGACCTTATGGGTAAAAATTATAATTCATACTGGGGATGGCAGGATGGAGAAAAAAGAAACTCCAGAATCAGGAATGTGTATGAACCGGTATTCATGTTAACGGATTATCTAAAAATAGGTAAAAACTCTAACTGGATCAATACGGTTTCCTATCAGTTTGGTAGCGATGCGAGAAGTAGATTAGACTGGTTCCACGCTGCTGATCCAAACCCAACATATTACAGAAAATTACCAAGTTACGGCCTTCTGACAGCTGACGAGTTCAGACAACAGTCTCAGATCGACTGGAATTATCTATATAACACCAACCGTATTAATAAAACTAATATGGATGGTTCTGAGAGAGGAGCATCTTATACATTGATTGATGATGTGAATAAAGATAAAACTTTCAATTTTTCATCACACTTTGATACAAAGCTAAAAGATAACTGGAAGTTGAACGTTAACTTTAACTATCAGAATTTAAAATCAGACAATTTCAGAAGAATTAATGATTTATTAGGAGCAAACTATGCTAATAATCTTAATCCTTTTAATAATGATGTAAGATATAACCTTGATGATGAGAATACTAAAGTAAGAGTAGGAGACAGAACTCAATATTCTTATCAGTTGACCAGAAATCATTATTCATTAAATGTTTCTACTGAAATTGATTTCAATAAATGGAATGTCGTAGCTTCCGTATTTGCATCACAATCTGAGTCTTATAGAAATGGAGATTACAGAAGTGGAATTGCACAGTTTACAGACAATTCCAAAGGGAAAAGTGCAGTATATAATGCTTTAGATGCTGGTATTAAAGGAAAAATCACCTATAAGATCAATGGTAAAAACTTTATTGTATATAATGGAGCTTTCTTTAGCCTGGCACCAACACTTAATGAAATTTATATCAACCCTAGGGTTTCGGATTTCTTAACCCCGGGTGTTAAAAATCAAATTATCAACTCTAATGATATCAGTTATATCATGAGAGGCCAGATCTTAAAATTAAGATTATCAGGATACTATACTACAATCAGTAACTCTACCGAATTAGCAAGATATTACGCAGCAGTTTCTACAGACTCAGGATCATACAATACACTGATTAATGAGGCAATGAGTGGTGCTGATAAGAGATATATCGGTGCTGAATTAGGCTTTGATGTAAAAATCACACCTACTATTAATGCTGTAGGGGTAGCAAGTGTTGGGGAATACAAATTTACAAACACTCCGCAGGTATATTCAGTTGATGATCTTAATGGTTTCAGAAGCTATGGTGCTGCCAATGTAAAAGATTATAAAGTGGCTGGTACCCCTCAAAAAGCATTCTCTTTAGGATTAAAATATAATTCACCTAAATACTGGTGGGTAGGAGCTTCCGCTAATTATCTGATGGATCAGTATCTTGATTTTTCTGCATTGAACAAGACAGCTGCAATGTATACAATCCCTGATTCAGGCGGTCTTATTTATGATGGCGCTACACCGGAAGTTATTCAGCAACTTACTGCTCAGAAGAAGTTTGATGATCAGTTTATGCTGAACGCTAATGCCGGTAAATCTTTCCAATTTGGAAAATATAGAATTGGGGTAAGTATTTCTGTGAATAACATCTTAAATAATAGAAATTATGTAACAGGTGGTTTTGAACAGGGAAGAGCTGCTAACTTCACGGATGCACTTGCAGAATCCCAAAGAGCAATTCCCTATTTCGGACCAAAGCTTTGGTATGACAGAGGAAGAACTTTCTTTACTAATGTTTATTTAAGATTCTAACAAAGACTACAATGAAAAAATATAATTCAATTTTAAAATATATTTTTATCACGGCAGCTTCTCTATGGATCACCGTAGGATGTGTACATGATGATAAATATGATGAACCCAATCTTGACGGGTATGCGTGTGTTGCCGATTTTAAGGCTAATGTAACCCTAAGTGAGTTAAAAAAGAAGTTTACTGAAAATAATCCTTCAGGAGCTGCGTATGTGTTCCCGGCAGATAAACCTAATGACCCAAGTGATGATTTGTTTATCGAAGGATATGTTTCTTCCACAGACGAAACTGGGAACATCTATAAAACAATCTATATTCAGGATGCATTGAAAAATCCTACTCATGGTTTTACCATTAGTGTAGATATGGTAAGTTCTTATACAAGATTTCCTCAGGGATCTAAAATATATGTAAAGCTTAACGGGCTTGCAGTAGGTACTTATGGAGGTGTAGTTCAGCTTGGTGTAAAGACAGGTGCTGAATCTGCTGCAAATGGAGTATCCAGAATTCCTGAGAAATTAGCTCCAAGTGTAATTTCAAGATCTTGTACTACAAGAGGGGAAATCACCCCAAGAGTAATCTCTATAGCAGATCTTAAAGCTAATGAAGATCTAATCGGTTGTTTAGTTCAATTGGATAAGGTAGAATTTGATGCAAGAGCATTATGCTCAAACTATGCACCTAATGGTCAGACCGTAGATAAAGTAATCGGTCAGGAATGGGATAAGGATAAAAAAGCTTATAAAAATACTGCGGTAGTAAGAAACAGTGGATATTCTTCTTTTGCGAATCAATATATTCCAGCTGGACAAGGAACTTTTAAAGGAATATTCAGTAAGTTCCAGTCAGGATCCAATACAACGTATCAATTCTATATCAATAAAGTAACTGATCTTGATATGGAAGGTGGCCCACTGAATGCTGAAGGAAAAGATCCGCATTTTCCACGTCAGGACGAAATTAAAGAAAATCCTTGTAAATTCACTAATGCCAATCTTACAGCTAAAACTGTTGCAGATATTAAGCAACTTGCCGCTGGATTAGCTCCAAACGGATTGGTACAGATTACAGGAGATTTCTACTTGAAAGCTCAGGTTACTGCCAATGATGAAGCAGGAAACTTATTTAAATATTTTTATGTAGAAGATGCAACCGGAGGGATTAAAGTAAATATCAATAAAACAGACTTATTCCAGGATGCAAGATTTAAAGTAGGAAAAGATCTGAATATTAAATTGAATGGATTGTATATTAGAAATGTTGCTGGTGAATTGCAATTAGGATCTAATGATGCTGCCTCTGCTATTGCATATAGAATTAAAGAAGAAGATGTTTATAAATATTTATATGACTCCAATGAACCCGCTAGAGCAGTTGTAGCTTCCGAGAGAGCAATTTCTCAGTTAACAACAGCAGATGTAGGAAGATGGATTAAAATAAAAGATATTGAATTCATTAATGGAGACCTAGGTAAAACATATGCAGACGGTACAGCTGTTTCAAACAGAACATTAGAAGATTGTTCAGGAAAGACAATCATTCTGAGAACCAGCGGAAGAGCTGTATTTGCAGGAAAAGCGGCAAGTACTATTGAAGTAGCAGGTGGAAAAGGTGATGTATATGCTATTTTAAGTGTATTCAATGGTACATATCAATTATGGTTCACAAAACTTCCGGATCTTCAATTAACTAATCCTAGATGCGATGGAAGCATTTACACACCACTTCCAGTTCTTTATAAGGATGATTTTGCTTCAGGAGGATTTAATAATACCGAGTGGACAGCCGTTAATAAAATAGGACCAAACCAATTCTGGAATACATCCAACCAAGGAAACGGAACAAATTATTATGCCATGATGAATGGGAATGCAGGAGGTGCAGGTAATAATTTTGCTAACGAAGACTGGTTAATTTCTAAAGCGGTAAGTTTAGCTGGAAAATCTAAAGCTATAGTAACGTTTACTACAGATGTAAGATATGCAGGAAATCCTTTAGAAGTATATGCTACTGATAACTACACTGGAGATGTTGCAACTACTAACTGGACTAAGCTTCCGGCAGTACTTGATACGAATTCCAATGCATTTGGAGATTGGATCAGTTCTGGAAATGTAGACTTAAGTGCTTTCTTAGGTAAGAATGTAAGAATTGCATTCAAATATACATCTACAACAGCTGCTGCTGCAACATGGGAAGTAGATGATTTCAAAATCAAAGGACAATAATTATTGTTGCTATAAAATATGAAGCCGGCTCGGAAGAGCCGGCTTTTTGATGTTATAATTTTGAACATTCTGTTGTTTCATTAATTTATATTTCTTGTATTTTAGTATTGGTTACCAGCTTATTGTTATAACCACGTATTCTTAAATAAATATGACTAATAAAGCCAAAATGATCATCACATTTGTATGTTTTATAGGATGGATTTTTTACATCTATAAATTTGTCTATATAGGTCCTCCCAAAGAAGACATGCTTAAAAATACAAAGTATACCATAGGAAAAGTAACGTCTGAATATTATAATGCAAAACCAAACGGATACGGATATGATTACAGATTTAAGTATCAATCAGAAGTAAGGAAAGGCCATCGCAATGGGGAATTTAAATTAGGAGGGCGATATCTTATATAGCCTATGATTCTACTACTATTAAGAATGGTTATGTAATACTAGACAAATTTGATATAACAGATTCTCTAGCAAAATATCATATTGAAGAAAAGTATGGAGATTATCCACAAAGCTGGTCTTTAGAAAAAATACCTTTTCAGTATGATAAAAGTGATATTGAATATGAGGTAAGAATGTATGTATTGAGTAAACAATAAGTCTAGAACAAAAAACCACTGCAAAGCAGTGGTTTTTATATTACAAAATTATTTATTTAAAAAGAAACCTCATTCACTTCTTTTCCTCTTTGGAAGTTCATCATTTTCTGGCTGCCTTTGTAGGCGATACTCACCAGGTTGATTTGCTTCGGAAAAGCGCTTAAAAGGATTGTATTTTTAATTTTTAAGGTACTGATATCCGAAACCCCTCCGGTCTCAAAATATACCCATACAGTTTCTCCGCTGATCTGACTTCCCGTGAAGGTAATTGTTTTGGGAGCACCATTGACAAATACATCAAAATTATTGTTCACATATTTTTTCACTTCAGCTTCAAATCCTGCTGTGTTAGGATTAATCTTAATAGCGTCCGAGATATGGCTTGTATTCATTTTTGTGGTAAACTTCAATGTCTTGCTTCCATCAATATAATCCACTTTGGTCATTGAAGAGAAAAAGTCTACATACATAAAACTCATTAACACAAAAAATGTTAAAATTCCTGATATATATAAAAGTTTTTTCATCTTAATTAATAGATTTACAATCATTCTTGCTAGTTATAGTTCACAAATAATATGCCAATTAAAAGTTTACGTTCACAGAATATTTATCATAGAAAGCCTTAATGTGTGCTACCGCTTCATCAGCACTGTCTACGACTCTGTAAAGTTCAAGATCATCTTCTGCAATCATACCTTCTTTCAGTAGGGTAGCTTTGAACCAGTCTAATAATCCACCCCAGAATTCACTTCCTACCAAAACGATCGGGAATTTACCAATTTTATTGGTTTGAATTAAAGTCATAGCCTCAGTCAGTTCATCCAAAGTTCCAAAACCTCCGGGCATTACAATAAAACCCTGAGAATATTTTACAAACATTACTTTTCTCACGAAAAAGTAATCGAAGTTCATGGAATAGGACCTGTTGATATAAGGATTGAAATGCTGCTCAAAAGGAAGGTCAATATTAAGTCCTATCGATTTTCCTTTAGCATTGAAAGCTCCTTTATTTCCGGCTTCCATAACTCCAGGGCCTCCACCGGTAATAATTCCGAAACCTAGTTTGGTGATTTTCTCAGCAATTTCCACCGCCATTTCATAGTATTTATTTTCCGGCTTCAGACGTGCTGAACCGAATATAGATACACATGGTCCTATTTTGGCCAATTTTTCGTAGCCATCTACAAATTCAGCCATGATTTTGAAGACCATCCAGCTGTCTTTGGTAAGTGTTTCATCCCATGTCTTTTGTCTGAAACTGTTGTGTAGCTTTGTTTCGTTGATATCTAATTCCGGGTTTACCAGGCTTTCATCCCTAATTCCATCCATTTCCATTTGCATAAATTATTTAAAATGTTTTTCGGCTTCTATTACAGATTCAGGTCTTCCAACATCTATAAGAATGCTGTCATGCAGAAAACCATGTATATGTTCGGTCTGCATCAGATCCAGATATTCTTCCATAACAGAGAATTTGCCTTTTCTTTTTATTTTTCCAAAGATGACAGGGTTAATACAGTGAACCCCACTGAAAGCAAAAGCTTTAAAGCCTTTATTGAATTCAGCAAGCCTCTGTTCACCTGTTTGTACATTCAGCCAACCTCTTAACACCATATCATCATTGAAAAGAAGCTTTCTCGAACTTTCACGGTCCGATACCGCTAAAGTAGCAAAATCTTTTATTTTTTTGTGATATTCTACCAATTCATTAATATTGAGATCAGTTAAAATATCAGCATTTAAAATTAAAAAATCTTCTCCATGATCAAGAAATCTTCTGGCAAAAATCAAGCCGCCTCCGGTTTCCAATAGTTCGTTGGTCTCATCAGAGATTTCAATCTTACAGCCGAAGTTATCATTTTTATTTAAAAAATCAACAATCTGATCCCCAAAATGATGAATATTAATCACAAAATCCTTTATTCCGTAGCTTTTAAGATAATTGATATTTCTCTCCAGAAGGGGAATATCATTTACCTTAGCCAAGGCTTTAGGGTGATGGTTTGTAAATGGTTTAAGCCTGGTGCCTTTTCCGGCAGCGAAAATAAGAGCCTTCATATTGTATAAATGATAATAGATGAATGATAATGTTTCTGTACATTAATAAATGAGCGTTAAAATTAAAGGATTACGCTATCATTTATCAATGATCGCTTATCCTTTATTGATTCAGTTGTGGTTGTTCGTCGTGATGAATCGTTATCAGAGTTCCGTTAGGGTATTTTTCTCTGATGAATTCAGCGATTTTTATCGCAGAATAAACAGATCTGTGCTGCCCGCCAGTACATCCGAAATTGATCTGAAGGTTTTCAAATCCTCTTTCCAGGTAATTGTCAATATTGATAGATACAAGAGATTTTATGAGCTCTAAGAACTTTGGCATTTCAGTTTGGGTTTCTAGATATTCCTGAACGCCGATGTCATTTCCGGTTTGAGTTTTATATTCTTCAACTCTTCCGGGATTTAAAATTCCTCTGCAGTCAAAAGCAAAACCTCCTCCGTTTCCTGAATTGTCTTTAGGGATTCCTCCTTTTTTATACGAAAAACTGTGTATGTCTATGTGTAGCATTTTCTTCTTTATTTTATTTTAAACCATTAAGGTATTTTAAGTTTTTAAGGTAAGTTAAGATTTTGATAAATCAAAATTTAGTCAGGAAGTTCCCTGAAATATTCATTGATAAATGGTTTTAATGACTTTGTAATGTTGTTGGTGAAAAAGTTAATTAATAATCCTTGTGGCTTTTTAAGAACTTTCATATAAGTGAGTAGTTGGGCTTCATGAATCGGTAGTAACTCTTCTACAGCTTTTAATTCTATAATAAGAGTATCATTAACAAGCAAATCTACAATAAGGTTTGTTTCAATTTCAACTCCTTCATAATTAATAGAGGTTACTAATTGTTGTTGAACATTATAACCATTTTTAAGGAGCTCAATTTTTAAACATTCTTCATAAACGCTTTCAAGAAGACCCGGACCAAGAATTTTATGGACTTTAATAGCAAAGCCAGTAATTTCAGATGATAGCTGTGTAATTTCTTTTTTGGTCATTCTCTTAATATTCTTAAAACCTTAAAGCAGCTTAATGGTTCAAATTTAATATTTCTTTAATCTTCTGTTCTGTTTTAGAAGAAGACAACTGTTCTATGACTTTGCTAAGCTCCGGATAGTTTTTCATATTCTCCCAGGATGAGGCAAATTCTGTGATATTTTGGATTCCCTTTTCAAGGCTTGCTATAAAATGTTGCTTCCTTTGAATTAATCCCCTAAAGCCGTATGCTCCTAAGACTTGAAGGAATCTCATCATCTGTATTGGCTTAACTGAATCTTTTAGTTGAAGCTGAGTTTTTTGATCTTCAAAGAGTTGGATGTAAAAATCCAGCATTTCATTTTTAAAGCTTTCAGGGAAATTGGCTTTGGCTTGAAACAGAAATGAAATGACATCGTACATCAAAGGGCCTTTCATTGCCGATTGATAATCAATAAATGAAACTTCATCTTTTTCATTAACCATGATGTTTCTGGCCTGAAAATCCCGAATCATGATACCTTTAGGTTCAAGGTTCTCTACCAATGCTGCAATTTTTTTAAATTCTTTCAGTAAGGTAGATTTATTATATTCCAGCTCCAGAACATCAGCCACAAAGTTTTTAAAATAATACAGATCATGAATCACCGGAAGTTCATCATAAATTTCGTATTCAAATGTTTTGGAAAAATCAATTTTATCCTGTGTCTGGATCTGTAATCTGAAAAGTTTTTCAAGGGTTTGCTTTACCAAAGATTTTACGTGAGGTGATACATGTTCTTTTGTAATTACCTCCGATAAAGTTTTTGCCCCTAAAAATTCCTGTACATACATTTTCCTGTCTTCTGAGATCGCAAGAATGGCAGGTGTATTCAGGTTAAGTGCAGAAAATAGCTCGGAATAATAAAGAAAACTTTCATTTTCCGGAAGGTTCTCATTGTAGGTGATGATGTATTTTTCAGTATCGGTTATGGCCAGAAAGTTGACCCTAGCAGAACCGCTTTGAGCTAATGTGATGAATTCAGTGGATTTTTTGCCTAATTGGCTTTCAAAAAATCGATTTGCGTTTTCAGAAGTCATAATTAATATGGAAACAAATATACTAATTTAACATGAATAGTTTTTAAGAGGAAAACTGGAAGCTGGGAGAGGGAAGGACTGGAGGCTTAAATAACGGGTAGTATATATTTTATAGGCTTTATTTGATGTTTTTTGACCGATTTATCACTTAAGAGTGTAATGTAGGTTCTCTGTGTCCGGTATTCTGCTTTATATTTTAACTTTCTTACTTCTGCTTCAGGTTATTACAACCTAATTTTTATCTTTGTAGTATGTTAAAGGACTTTAAGCCGGTGTTAGGAATTTTACTGCGCTTCATCATGATCTATCTGGTGTTGCTTTTTGCGTATCAATTTTACCTGAATTCGAATAAGGATTCCGGTTTGGATCCTTTTTCTACAATTATTGCCAACCAGGTAAATGCGGTACAAAATGTTTTAGGCTATCCCTCTCAACTTTACAACGATGTGAGTAACGAACAGGTGTGGTTTTATGTAAAGAAGCAATATGTAACAAGAATGGTGGAAGGGTGTAATGCTATTTCTGTCATGATCTTGTTTGTGTCCTTTATTTTTGCTTTTTATAAAGGTTCCAAGACCTTTGTTTTTGTTTTGGCAGGACTGGTTTTATTGTATATTATGAATCTTTTACGGATTGTAGGATTGAATATTGTAATGGCAGAGCACAAAGAATATGGTAAAATGTTCCATGATTTTGTTTTCCCGGCAGCTATTTACGGCAGCGTTGTTTTACTTTGGTTAATCTGGATTAAATTCTTTGCTTTAAAACATGAAAATTCTTAGCTGGCTTCTTGTTATTTTAGGAATCTGCGGTCTGATAGGAGTCAGAATGGTGGAAAATAAGATGTTTTATGATCCTTTTCTGGATTATTTTCATGAGGGTAATAAAAACATTAGTTTTCCTGCGTTTGAGTGGGGAAAATTAATGGGTGGGCATGTGCTTAGATTTGTCCTTAACCTCTTTTTTTCCTGTCTGATTATTCAGGGATTATTTAAAAATAAACGGTGGACGATGCAAGGGGCTTTAATGATGGTTATCGTTTTCGCGATTGCGTTTCCTATTTATCTGTTTTGTATTCAAAATAAATTCGAAATAGGGTATCTCTTTTCTTTTTATATGCGAAGGTTTGTGATTCAGCCTTTAATCATACTTCTGATCGTTCCGATGTTTTATTACAGGAAACAGATGGAAAGAAGATAAAAAAGAAGGCTGAGAAAGCTATTAGGGCTGTAATGTGCCTGTATTTTTTGCTTTCTCAGCCTTTTTTTTATAGTATGCCTTCTATTCTAGAGAATGTTTATCCACCCTTGTTACATTTTCTGCGGTCCATTCCACTCTTTTTATGAAGTTCTTTTGACGAACAGGGCAGTTTTCTATCTGACATACCGGACATGAAATGGGTTTGCAGTCATCCATATGAAAATTGAATTCAATGCTTCTTTTGATATTGTTAGCCAAAAGGATGATAACTTTTTCCATTTCGTTATGGGCATCCCGAAGATCATAATACCAGGGTAGGGTGATGTGGGCATCAATATGCAGAGATGCTCCAAACTGTTGAATTTTCATATTGTGAACATCAATCCACTCTGTATGCCTGTTTGCTTCAAGGATTCTGATGACCTGATGCAGTATTTCCGGATCCTGTTCGTCCATGATACCGCTTAATGATTTTCTTACAATTTTATAGCCTACGAATATGATATAAAGCCCAAATATCAAGGCAACAACAGAATCCAGCCAATAAATTTTGGTGAAATAAACAATCACTAAACTGGCGACTACTCCAAGGGTTGTGATGGTATCAGACTGAAGGTGCTTTCCGGAGGAAATAAGAACAAGGGAGTTCTCTCTTTCCCCTTTCTTTATGGAAATATAGCCCAACAGATAATTGATAATAGCCGTGGCCAGAATGATCCAGATTCCTAAATCAATTTTGCTTAGGGTTTTTCCTATAATAAGACTGTTTATACCTTCATAAATAATCATTAACCCGGCAATGGAAATTAAAGCACCTTCAATACCGGAAGTAACAAATTCAACCTTTCCATGACCGTAAGGATGGTCTTCATCCTTTGGTTTTGCTGCGAGATGAAGTGAATACAATCCCATAAATGCACTGATGACATTCACAATGCTTTCCATGGCATCGGAGAACACAGCATCGGAATTGGTAAGCTTCCATGCAATAATCTTTCCTACAAAAAGAATAACTCCAAATGCTGCAATGATTTTCTGGAATCCTATTTTTTCTTTGTGGGTACTCATAAATGTGTTTGATAAAAAAAAGAATCTCAATTCTGAGACTCTTTTTTATTTTGTTAGTTTATACTAAGTTATTTGCTACAAGGTATTCTGCAATTTGTACAGCGTTTGTTGCTGCTCCTTTCCTCAGATTGTCTGCTACAATCCAAAGGTTGAGCGTTTTCGGCTGAGACAGGTCTCGTCTTATTCTTCCTACAAAGACTTCATCTTTTCCTTCTGAATACAGCGGCATCGGGTAGTGGTTGTTTTTTACATCATCCATTACGACTACGCCAGGAGTTTCAGATAAAATTTTTCTTACTTCATCTAACTCAAATTCGTTTTCAAATTCGATGTTTACACTTTCTGAGTGACCTCCCTGAACCGGAACTCTTACTGCAGTAGCTGTTAAATTGAATGTATCGTCACCCAGAATTTTCTTAGGCTCTTTCATTAATTTAATTTCTTCTTTAGTATAATCATCATCAGCAAATACATCACAATGAGGCAATGCGTTCTTGAAGATCTGATATGGATATACTTTAGCAGCAGAATCATCCCCGTTGATTTCTCCGTTTAATTGGTCAACAGCAGCTTTCCCTGTACCTGTTACAGATTGGTAAGTAGAAACAACTACTCTTTTTAAATCATATTTTTTGTTCAAAGGTCCTAAAACCATTACCAACTGAATGGTAGAACAGTTCGGATTTGCAATGATCTTGTCTTCTTTAGTCAGTACATCTGCATTAATTTCAGGAACGACTAATTTTTTATCAGGATCCATTCTCCATGCTGAAGAGTTGTCAATAACTGTTACTCCAGCTTCTGCAAATAAGGGGGCAAATTCCAGAGAAGTAGAACCTCCGGCAGAAAAGATAGCAATGTCCGGTTTGGCAGCTATAGCGTCTTTCATGCTTACAATCGTAAATTCCTTCTGTTTATACTTCACCTTTTTACCTACAGATTTTTCGGAAGCTACCGGAATTAATTCTGTTACAGGGAAGTTCCTTTCTTCCAAAACTTTCAGCATAACTTCTCCAACCATTCCTGTTGAACCTACTACAGCTACTTTCATTGATTTAATTAAAAATTTAAGATTAAACTATTTATAAATTATAACGCATATAATTTCTTTATCTTTTTTAAGCCCCAAAGACTCTTGTCCAAGGGAAAGCGAATGCAAATAAACCTACTGCAATTAATCCCATAATGGTAATACCCAGAGAAATTGTATCGTTTGATTTTACTTTTTTGTTGATGATGGTCATTAATATTGCTGCAATTAACATAGAGAACGGATGTTCAACAAATGTCTGTCTGCTGTAGGCATCCTTCATTAATGTTCCTGAATCTAATGCAGCTTTGAAACCTGGTGAAAATATGAATAACAAGCATATTCCTAATAGAAACTGAACGTGGAAGAAAATCATTGTGAAGAGAGTGGTCTTCTTTAAAAATTTGTTCACTTTTCCACTGTAACCGAACATTGTAGCTAAAAGTGCAATAGTAAATAATGCCACTAAAAGTAGTTCTAAATATCCGAATCCTTTGTGTGCACTAAGAAAAATCTTGTAAAAATCCATAATCCTATTTTTTTTGTACACAAAGATAACAAAAATCCCGGCTCAAAGCCGGGATTCATATTTATAAAATCTAATATTGTGATAATTAGAAGTTGAAAGATAAGGTTGTAGACCAAGTTCTTCCGAATCCGAAGAATACTCTGTTTCCATCTGCAATACCTTTATAAACTCTTCCAGCTTGTTCATAAGTAACACCATAATCAGCTGCTCCCGGCTTAGCTGTTGGATTTACTAGATCCGTTGTTTTGATATTTGTTACACCATCCTGGATATAAGTAATATCAAACAGGTTGTTTACGTTAACACCAAGAGTAAAATATTGATTTGGGTTTTTCAATTTAAGTTTGTAAGATGCCCCTACGTTAAATAAATTGAAATCAGGTAATTGTAAAGCTGTTTTATCAGGAGTAAGGAAATCTGTCATATTAACAGTAGAGTAAAGTTTTCCTACATATTGCCAGTTACCATATATTTTAAGGTCTGTAACAGGAGTTGCTGTAAAGCCTAATGAAGCCGTAGTTTGTGGGATACTGTTGTTGTTTGTACCTCCCACTTTTACTTTATCTAGATAAAGTGTAGATGTATTTTTCCCATTTGTTGCAATTGGGGTATTGTCATCCTGGAAGTTAGCACCTGTAGCATTTCCTTTGAATTGATAATCTCCCCAAGAGAACATACCTTGGAATTCTATGAATTTGTTTAGTCTGTAGTTCGCTTCAAATTCTGCTCCTTGGTGAAGTTGGGTAATTCCACTGATTTCCGAGTATCCTCTAACATTGTTGTCGAAAATTACATTGCTTCTTCTGAACCATCTGTCTTTCCACTCAGTTCTATATAAGTTAACTTTAGCGTTGAAGTTAGATGTTTTGAATCCATAACCTAGTTCCACAGAGAAAATTTTCTCATTAGTTAAAGTAGGGTTTACTACTTGCTGGTTACTTGGATATACAGAGCTCATTAAAGGTTGCTTACTATAATATCCAACATTAGCAAACACGTTATGATTGTTGTTGATGTTATAGTTGGCCCCCCCTTTAATATTAAATCCGAAAAGGTTTTTAAATCCTGTCTTTCTGTCAACAGTTTGACCTTGTTGAGTTGATCCCGGTTTTATAAAGTCATCAATTCTCTGGTAAGCCTGGTTAGATACTGATCCTTGTACATAAGCCGTTAACTTTTCAGTAGAATATTCTACCTGTCCGAAACCACTGTACCAAAGAACCTCACCATCATTACTGAATGAAACTCTATCTTGTAGTGGTGCATTTGATCCACCGAAAGGATTCCATGTTAGTTTTTTGTAGTCATATGTATTACTAACAATATTGTTTGTTGGTAAGTTCTTGTTGGTGTCATCTGTATATCCTTTTGCTCCGTATAGATCAGAAAGCACCTGATAGTGATATCCATAGTAATATCTATCATCTGTTCCTACAGAGAAATTCCAGTTATCGTTGATTTTGTGTTGGAAGTTCATCAAGATACCATACCAGTTGTGAGAGTTCACACTTGAAGTACGTACTAGTGTATTTCTTGCAGCACCAAGAGTAGGGGTTACAGCTCCGTTAGCAGCAAAGATTGCATCATAGTTATAATGTCCGTCTGTATTATCAACAAAGCCACTCATTCCCTGTCCACCAACAGCACCAAGGTTTCTTGCTCCACCACCACGTCCGTTAGACATGTAAGCTACTGTACTTAAAGTAGATTTTTCACTCATTGTCCAGTCCCAGTTTACCATTATTACAGGCTTGGCATAATAGTTCATAGCATTTGCTATTGGAGTTCTTTGCCCGTCTATTGTACGGTAACCATAGTCGGCATTGTATGGTCTATATGGTGAACCATCATGATCAGGATTATATTTGATATAATTACCAATTGTTGGAGCGAAAGATCTTTGGTCATGCCATTGTGGAGAAGAAGTGATCATAAACTGTACGTTATGCTTCTTGTTTGGCTGATATCCTAATGCAAAGAAATAAGTATATGATTCGTAATCTGTATTTTGTACGTATGTACCTCCTGCCTGTCTTGCCATTAAGAATGAAGCAGCCCATCCGTTTTCAGATTTACCTGTGTTATAAGCGAAAGATGTTTTTAAGAAATCATTATTACCAATACCTAATCTTATAGCTCCACCTTGTTTCATATCTGCAGAACGGGTAAGGAAGTTCATTGTTCCTCCTACAGAAGCAATTGCTAATTTGGAAGAACCAAGTCCTCTTTGTACCTGCATAGTACTTGTTACATCTGATAAACCTGTCCAGTTTGACATGTACACAGCACCTGTTTCCATATCATTTACTGGCATACCGTTTACCATTACGGCAATGTTTCTGGTTTCAAAACCACGAATAGTAAGTTGTGAATCCCCAAAACCACCACCACCTTTTGTTGCATATATTGATGGTGTTGTGTTCAATAATTCTACAAGCTCCTGGTTACCTTGTCTTTCAAGAATCTGTGCAGCTTTAATAGTAGAAACTGCTACCGGTGTCTTTCTATCTTTAGCGATATCTGTAACACCTCTTAGGATTACCTCCTCAATGTCTTTAGATTTAGCTTTCGCTGAATCCTGAACTTCTTGAGCGTAATAGACGCTAGCTGTTGATAATGTAATTACAGCAGTTAGAATCGATTTGTTGATTAATTTCATAATCGTTAGTAATAATTAGATTTAATTTTCTGCAAAATTCGCAAAATATATTTTAACTATTATTAACTCAATGTTAATTTTTAATCAGTCTTAATAGTGTTAAGTGTTTGATAGTCAGGTTTATCAATAAAAAACGGTTTTTTATATGAAAAAAGTCATGTTATTGAGTTTTTAATAAAGGGGGGATGTTTTTGTTAAAAATTCAACGCTATTTCACAGCTTTGAGACTCAAATCTATATTCTCAGCCGAGTGTGTTAAAGCTCCCACAGAGATATAGGTTACTCCTGTAGATGCAATTTCTTTAAGCATATCACGGGTAATTCCTCCTGATGCTTCAGACTCACATGAGCCGTTGATCATTTTTACAGCTTTCTTCATGGTCTTAACATCCATGTTATCAAGCATAATTCTGTCAACTTTGGCATTAATGGCTTCCTGAACTTCTTCTAGATTTCTGGTTTCCACTTCAATTTTTAACTTTTTCTTAGTTTTTTTAACGTAGTCTTTAGCCATTTTTACAGCATTGGTGATGCTTCCGTTGTAGTCGATATGATTATCTTTAAGCATAATCATGTCATAAAGACCATATCTGTGGTTGGTTCCACCGCCAATAGCCACTGCCCATTTTTCACACATTCTGAAATTTGGGGTTGTTTTTCTGGTATCTAAAAGCTTAGTTTTTGTTCCTATCAACCTTGAATCCCAGTCATGAGTAAGCGTTGCAATTCCACTCATTCTTTGCATACAGTTAAGAACAAATCTCTCAGTAGAAAGAATTGATCTGGCACTTCCAGTTACAATAAGGGCAATATCTCCTACTTTACAAGGGGTACCATCTTTAATGAAAGTTTCAATCTTAAGCTTTTTATCGAAAGCTTTAAAAATAATTTCTGCCAATTCTACACCTGCAAGGATGCAATCCTGCTTTACCAACAATTTCGCACTTTGCTGAAGGTCTTCAGGAATCGTGGAAAGGGTAGAGTGATCTCCATCCTGGATGTCTTCTTCAAGGGCATTTTTTATAAATGTTTTTAATGCTTTATCTGTAACGTATACTGGTCTTTTCATATTTTTGATTTTAGTAATAAAAGGAAGATCTTTTTCCGAATAATAAATCATGAATGATGAAGAGCAAAAGAACTTCATTTTCCTTTGCATCTATTTTTTCAAAATCTATACTATCTTTTATTTTTATATTGTTTTGATTAGTACCTTGAAATTCTAATATTTGTTTTTCATTTCGTCCTTGGGGGATGACTTTATAACTCCATTTAAAATTATTCCAATTGTATTCTTGAGTATAATAAATGATTTTCTCTCTATTGAATGTTAGAATTGGATATTGAGGATTATTGACATAATATAGAGTTAAGTTTAGCTTATTGTCTTTAATTATATTATTTAAATTGAATTTTAAACTTCCATAATAATCCGGTTTTCCTAACCCTTTCATATTACATAACAGGTTTAAAACTAAAGGATATTTAGATGTGGGAACAATAATTTTTTTTAATAATGTTATTCCATATAATCCCAAAATAGCTCCTAAAAGTATTATCACTGCAAGGATGACTATATTTGAAAAGTTATCATTTTTTCCAACTTTCACCCAAAAACTTAATAATGCAAAACCACAAATCAATGAAAGAATCATTCTTGAATAGAATAAAATATTGACTGTTGTAAGAATATTTAAATTCAGGGCCTTCATTTGTTTGATTAAAATTAAACCAAATCTTTATTGTAAAATGCTCCTTTATTTTCTGTCATTTCCATAGATTGGGTAATGATGAGATGAGCAACAGTGGTAAGGTTTCTTAGTTCGGATAATTGAGGAGAAAGAATAGAGTAGTGGTAAATTTCATCAACGGCTGCCGCAATTTCCTGGTGTTTTTGTAAAGCCATGTTCAGACGTCTGTTGCTTCTTACAATCCCTACCAGATCGCTCATCATTTCCTGAAGCTGTTTTCTCAGGTAGCTGACAATGACCATTTCATCCATGATTTTCATTCCCTCTTCATTCCACTCCGGAACTGCTTTTAAATCATCAAAATTGAATAAATTTTCATTAAGAAGAGCTACTGTTTTCATCGCAGCATTATGTCCGAAAACCAATCCTTCAAGTAAGGAGTTTGAAGCTAATCTGTTGGCTCCGTGCAATCCGGAATTTGTACATTCTCCTACCGCAAAAAGATTTCTGATGGAAGATTGTCCGTCTCTGTCTACTTCTATGCCTCCCATCAGATAATGGCAGGCTGGAACAACAGGGATTAATTGAGTGAAGGGATCAATACCTTCGTCTTTACATTTTTTATAGATATTGGGGAAGTGTTCAAGGAATCTTTCCTGATTCATTTCTCGGCAATCCAGGCCTACATATTCATCTCCTGAAATTTTCATTTCATTATCAATGGCTCGGGCGACAATATCTCTGGAGGCTAATTCTTCACGTTCATCATATTTCTGCATGAACTTTTCACCTCTTTTGGTTCTTAGTTTTGCGCCGTCTCCTCTTACTGCTTCAGAAATAAGGAAAAGCATTCCGTCAATCTTACTATAAAGAGCGGTAGGATGAAACTGGTAATACTGCATATTGGAAACCTTTCCTTTTGCACGGGCTACGAAAGCAATTCCGTCTCCTGTTGCAATAGAAGGATTGGTGGTGTTTTTATAAACATGCCCGGCCCCGCCTGTAGCAGCCAGTGTAATTTTGGATGTGATTTTTTTGATGGTTTTGGATTTTTCATCCAATATATAAGCACCATAGCAGTGGATATCTCCTTCATTAAGTTCTTTCCCCGGAACATGGTGCTGAGTAATGATATCAATTACATAGTGGTGGTCTAGAATTTCAATATTCGGGCTGTTGTTGGCCGTTTCCAATAATGCTCTTTCAATTTCAAAACCTGTAATGTCTTTATGATGGACGATTCTGTTTTCGGTATGGCCTCCTTCTCTTCCCAGTGCAAATTTGCCATTTTTCATATCGAATTGGGCACCCCATTCTACAATTTCATTGAATCTTGCAGGGGCTTCCTTTACCACCATTTCTACAACATCACGTTTGTTTTCACCGTCTCCGGCACGCATGGTATCTTCTATATGTTTTTCAAAATTATCGTTCTGAAAGTCAGTCACTACAGCAAGACCGCCCTGTGCGTATTTGGTATTGCTTTCGTCTTCATCAGACTTTGTTACAATGATGATTTTGGCATCAGGGAGTTGTTCAGAAACTTTAATGGCATAAGAAAGTCCGGAAATGCCGGAACCGATTACTAATACATCCGCTTTTATCATGTGCTTGCTTTAGGTACAATCATTTAAATATTAAATAAATTTAAACAATTTTTCGTTTGGTTTTCTTACTTTTTTCATGTACTGGAAGTGATCTTCCTCAGAACGGTAGCCTAAAGCGAGGGTAACGGTTACTTTTTCTGTTTCTGGATTAATATTCAGAATTTCTTCTATTACATCCTGTCTGAAGCCTTCCATAGGGCATGAGTCTATGTTTTCTATAGCAGCGGCGTACATCAGATTGGCTAATACGATATATGACTGCTTTTCTGCCCAGTTGAAAATTTCATCCTGTGTTTTTTGATTAATATGCTGATTGATGCTGTTCTTGAATGGACCAAGTTTCTCAAGAGGAGTTTCTCTTACCTCAGAAATGTGTTTGAAATATCCTTGGATATAATTTTCCTCAATGTTTTTCTTTGAAATAATCACAACAAGATGGGAGCATGTGGAAATTTGGGATGGATTATAGAAAGCGGGAATCAGTTTCTGTTTCATATCCTCGCTTTCAACAATAATAATCTTATAAGGTTGAAGTCCCAGAGAGCTTGCAGACAGTTTTCCTGACTCAAGAATGTTGTGAAGGGTCTCCTGAGGAATAATTTGATTATTAAATTTTTTCACAGAATATCTTCTGCTTAAAGCTTCCAAATAATTCATAGCACAAATTTAAGAATTGAATATGAATAAAGGGTCTTTAAAATGAAATATATCCTTTTAAATTAATACAAAAAAATCACCCCGCATAACGGAGTGACTCTTCTAATATGAATGATAAACGTGATTAATTTCTGTTTTTAACAATAATCCAGCCTGCAAAGTTGATAGGTGTTGTTCTGTTCATGTTGTTTTTTTCATTCCATGAAACGGAATACCAATAACTTCCTGTAGGAACCCTTCTGCCGTTGGCTGTCCCATTCCATCTGTATCCGTTGCTTTTGTCTGCCCTGAAAACCTGTACGCCGTACCTGTCGAAAATATTAACTTCAAAATTAGGTTTGATAGCCAGTGCTGAGTAATCAATGAAATCATTGATGCCGTCATCGTTAGGGGTAATAATATTAATGAGGTTAGGTATAGTGACATTAATCATAATGGGCTCACAATTGTAACTGTCTTTTACATATATTTTGGCAACGCCTCTCGTAACATTGGTGAACACGTTAGAATCCTGCCAGGTGATATTGTCTGTAGAATATTGATAAGGAGGCATTCCGCCATTTACGTGAACAGTAACAGTTTCTCCTGAAACATCTACACTGGAGATGACAGGGATTTCTGATGGGAATACCGTTACAGTCTGAGTAGTGAAGCATTCTCCGGTTTTTAGTTTCACCCAATAAATACCAACGCCCACATCTTTGATAGATTGTGTTGTGGCTCCGGTACTCCATTCATAACTTTTGAATCCTGGGCCGGCATCCAGCGTTGTTTTGCTTTCTACACAAATAATTTTGTCTTTTAAAACTCTGGACGGAGCCGGAGCCTTGACTGTTAGAGTAACTTTAGCGATTGAAAAGCATCCGGTAGCATTGAAAACTTTAACATAGGCTACCCCATTGGGAGCAATATAAGCGCCCGGAGTGGTTATTTCATTGGTTCCGTTAAGAGCGTCTGTTATGGATGGGTAGTATTTTTTTGTAAATCCTGCCGGATTTGGAACAACGCCGGCATTAATAAGATTAAAAGAGGCTGTTAATGGGTTGCTCTCTATAAAGCATGATTCTATCGGAACATCATAAACGGTTATAACAGGATGGGTATTCAGTGTGATTTTTGCAGTGCTTACACATCCCTGTGCTGTAATAACCCTTACGTATATAATCCCTGGAGGAGAAACATAGGCAGAGGGCGTTGTGATCTGATTGGTGCTGGCGTTCAGATCGTGTATACTTGGATAGAACTCTTTAGTAACGCCGGTTAATGTGGTTACTGCTGCGGTATTGAGATCAAAGATACCGACTCCTCCATTATTATTGTTACATTCTGTAAGGCTTGCATCGGTTGCTGCAAATGGAGTGGGGTTCAGTTCTATAATGCCGTCTCCATTATCACAAAGTGTTGATGTAGGGTCTTTAACAACTACTTTAATGGTGGTGTTTCCCGTATATTGAAAACTAGTAGGGTTGGCTATAGGAGTAGCAACTCCCAATAGGTAATAGGTGAAAACATAATTTCCGGGATTATTTACAAATTGGGTATTGTATGAAGTAAGGTCTACAGTTCCACTTCCGGTTGCAGGGTTGGTGCAAACGAAAGGTTTTATGGTATTATTTAAAATAGGAACTTTATCTACAAAAACTTTGGCATTCTGGATGGAATGTCGGGCGCTGGCCCCTCCTGTTGCTGCAGAAAAACCAAAATATCCTTGTGTCATTCCTACTGCATTCCCGGAAGGAGCAAATGATTGATCAGTAATAAGTACTCCGTCTATTTTAATTTTAATAATCCAGTTGGTTGGATTAGTAAGATCTGTTTCTCCATTTACTTCAACGTGTTTGTAGTTGTTGCCTACAAATGGCTGAGTGGCATTCAGATCTGGGGAGTGAAAGGTACTGCCGGGAGTATTGTTGAATTCTATATTGTTGCCGGCGGTATTGTTTGTGCCATATAAAACATGTACTTTACTCATCTGGCCTTCAGTGGTATTGTTAAAGATATCAAAACCAACCATTAGTCCTGATGCATTGGCCGGAATTCCAAGACCACCACCTGATACAAATCCTGTGGGTGGGTTGGCCAGATACCAGAATGTAAAACCATCTCCACGTCCAAATTGGGTTGTTCCGTTTCCGTCAATTCTGAAATCAAATTCTACCTTCCATTTATCACAATAGCTTAAGGTAATTGGAGTGGATAATTTTATAGCCCCATACTTGCTTGTTTGGTCAGTAGTAAGTCTTATGAAATCTCCGCTTACGATAGCATCTGAAACAAGATCCCAACCTGTAGTATTTACAGGGTTTCCAGTAAGTTGATAGGTTTGGGAGTGCATTTTTCCTGACAGACATAATAAAATACCCAGAAGAAAAAAGAGTAGATTTTTTTTCATAGTGGAAGGATTGTGATGTTGTTATTTGTATTAATGTTTATTCCATATTTTTTACCAATACCCAACCTGAGTATTTTGTTTCAGTGTTGTTTTTATTGTTTTCATTCCATGAGATTGTATACCAATAAGTAGCGGAAGGAATTTTTTTACCGTAAGCTCTTCCATCCCAGGTGTAATTTCTTATTTTGTTAGCTTCATACAGTTTGTTTCCATATCGGTCATACACCGTGAAGATTAGGTTTTTCTTGTATGCCAAAGCAGAATAATCAATGAAGTCATTTTTGTTGTCCCCATTAGGTGTAATAGCATTGATGAGGTTAGGAACAGTAATCTGAACTTCAATAGGGGAGCAGTTGTAGAAGTCTTTTACAAAAACCTTTACTTCTCCTCTGGCCAGACCTGTGAAAATATTTGACGTCTGCCAATGAGTTCCGTCCAATGAATATTGATAAGGAGGTTTTCCACCTATCACGTTAGCTACAATTGTATTGTTATGGATATCAATGCTGGCAATTACAGGATTAGGAGATGGTTGTACGTTGACAGTTTGTGTAGTGGTACAGTTCCCTGTTCTGAGTTTAACCCAATAAGTTCCTACACTTACATCTTCAATAGCGGGAGTTTTAGCCCCGGTGCTCCATAGGTATTCATCAAAACCAGGACCTGCGTCTAAATCGGTTTTATTTTCTATACAGATGGTTTTATCTTTAAGAATTGAAGATTTAATAGGTGGAAGCACCACAAGGTTAATTTTAGCAATAGCAAAACATCCGTTGGTGTCTGTTACCTTTGCATATACAGGTGTACTTGTTGAGGTGTACAGATAAATGTCAGTAATCTCGTTGGTATTATTAAGGGCGTTGGCTACGGTAGTGTAATATTTTTTAACAGCTCCGGTAAGTGAAGTCACATTAGCTGTTGTTAAATTAAATACACCATTAAGTATATTATTTTCAATAAAGCAGGATTGGATCGTGGCGTCTTTTACTTCGGTTTCGGGATAAAAAGTAAGATTAATCTTTGCAGTACCTGTACATCCCAGTGGAGTAGTTACTTTTACATAAACTGTTCCAGGTGAAGATTGGTATGTGTCCGGATATAAAATTTCATTCGTTCCTGAATTTAAGTCGTTGAGTGTTTTGTAGTATTTCTTTGTAACTCCAAGTACATCAGTTACGTTGGCGGAATTTAAGTTGAAAATGGCTGTTCCTGTTTTATTGTTATTACACTCGGTAAGTGTTTTGTCATTAGCTTTAAAAGGAGCCAGGTCCAACTGGATTTTTCCATCAGGATTATCGCAAAGCACTCCGGCGTTATCCTTAATAACTACAGTTACTGTGGTGTTGGCGTTAAATTCATAATTGGAGGGATTGGAAATAGGAGTAGAGCTGCCTGGAGGATAATATTTGAATGTGTAATTGCCGGGATTGGCAACAAACTGAGCATTGAAATCAGTTAAATTTACACTGCTATATCCGGTAGTAGGATTGGGGCAGAAAGACTGGGTTACTAAGTTTTTTAGAATCGATACTTTATCTGTGTATATTTTTACATTTTTAATGGAATTTCTTGCTGAAGCTCCACCTGTAGATGCTGAGAAACCAAAATATCCCTGTGTCATTGTAGCAGCTCCGCCTGAAGGAGCGAACGATTGTGAGGTAATTGTTGTTCCATCCATTTTTACGGTAATGATCCAGCTTGTAGGGTTAGAAGGATCTGTTTCACCAGTTACTTCAACGTGTTTATAGGTGTCTCCTACGAAAGGTTGGGTTGAGTTGAGGTCTGCGGAGTGAAATGAACTTCCGGGAGTGTTAAAAAATTCAATATTGTTAGTGTCCGTAGTGTTGGGAACTACCCCGTAGGCAATGTGTACTTTGCTCATTTGAGCACTGGTTGTATTGTTGTAAATATCAAAACCAACCATGAAACCAATTGCATTCTGTGGAATTCCTAATCCTGACCCTTGTTGGCTTGTTACAGGCGGATTGGCAAGATACCAAAAGGCAAATCCATCCCCTTTTCCAAATCCTGGTATTCCGTTTCCATTAATTCTGAAATCGAATTCTACTTTCCATTTATCGCAGTATTTCAGATTAATGGGATCATTAAGTTTTATTGCTCCGGATTTGTTTCCTACATCATCAGTAAGCATAATAAAATCACCGCTTGTAGTGGCGCTGGGAACCACAGTCCATCCTGTAGTGTTGATGGGATTTCCGGTGAGTTGATAGGTCTGGGCGAAAGATGTTCCAGATAGGGATAGTAAAAGAATTGAGAAGTAAAATAATAAAGTTTTATTCATTTCACTGAGAATTTAATTCATGGTAAATATATTAAATCCTAAGTAATAAATGGTTATTTTGTGTTAATTTTGTTAAAAAAATTAATTATTATTCAAAAAATAATATTTATTATGATAAAGTAGTGAAAGATGTACGCGTTATTTCGGATTTGTATTAATTAAATTAAAAGAGAGAATTGCTATCCAATCCTTCAAAATAAGTATCAATTTCAAGATTGGGAGAGCTGGCAGCTGCTACTGCTAGTTTGTCGCAAAGTTCATTTTCGAAATGGCCTGCGTGTCCCTTTACCCAGTGCATAGTAGGTTTGTGTTGGTTGTACAACTCAATGAATTTTTTCCAGAGATCAGGGTTTTTTACATTTTTCCAGCCTCGTTTAATCCATCCGGTAATCCAATTCTGATTAACAGCATCCGCTACATATTTACTGTCTGTATAAACATGAATGTCGTTTTCTGTAGATTTTAGTTTTTCCAGAGCAGAAATTACAGCAAGGAGTTCCATTCTGTTGTTGGTGGTTTTTCGGAAGCCTTTAGAAAAAGTTTTCTGATAATTTTTTTCAGGAACGCGCATAAGAATTCCATATCCCCCTTTTCCGGGATTTCCACTGCATGCACCGTCTGTATAAATTTCGATTTTCAAATCTGTTTTATAAAATTGAATTATTTAAAACGGGAAATCATCATCATCATCATCAAAATCATTCATAGAAGATCCTGAAAGTTTAGAACTGTCCGGAAGATCAAATGCTGCTCCAGGTTGAATCGTTGTTTTGATTTTGTCAAAACCACTAGGCTCACCAAAGTTCGATGGATAGCCGCCTCCCATACCGCCGTCAAGGGCAGCTTCAATATCACCGAATTTTGCAAAATGTTTTAAGAAAGATAATCTCACATCAGCTGTAGCGCCATTTCTGTGTTTTGCAATAATTAATTCGGCTTGGTTTTCTGTAGAAGTTTCCTGTCCTTCCTCATCATTATCCCAAACGGTGATTTTATAATACTCCGGTCTGAAAATGAAAGATACAATATCCGCATCCTGCTCAATTGCTCCGGATTCCCTTAGATCTGAAAGCTGAGGTCTTTTTCCGGGACGTGTTTCCACACTACGGGAAAGCTGGGAAAGAGCAATTACGGGAACATTCAATTCTTTTGCAATTGCTTTTAATGAACGGGAGATCATGGAAATTTCCTGTTCACGGTTTCCAACTCCTTTTCCACTGCTGCCAGCGGTCATCAGCTGAAGGTAGTCAACCATTATCAGTCTTACTCCGTGTTGCATTACCAGTCTTCGGCATTTTGCACGGAAGTCGAAAATGGAAAGTGATGGAGTTTCGTCAATATATAAAGGAGCATTTTCCAGTTCGGATACGTTGGAGAATAATCTTTGCCATTCTTCGTCGTCAAGCGTTCCTTTTCTTAATTTTTCGGATGAAATTCTTGTTTCAGAAGCAATCATCCTGGTGATAAGCTGTACCGAAGCCATCTCGAGAGAGAATAAAGCCATTGGGATTTTGTGACCTACGGCAATATTTCTTGCCATCGAAAGAAGGAATGCGGTTTTTCCCATCGCGGGACGTGCTGCAATGATAATAAGGTCAGAATTTTGCCAGCCTCCGGTTTCTTTATCTACATCCCGGAATCCTGAAGGAACCCCTGAAAGTCCTTGTTTGTCCTTTAAAGATTTAATGGTGTCAATCGCTTGTTTTACCAATGAGTTGGCAGTATCAAACCCTTTTTTTATCGTTCCGTTGGTAATCTCAAAGAAAGACTGTTCCGCTTTATCCAGAAGTTCAAATACATCGGTTGATTCTTTATAGGAAGAATCAATTACATTCGCTGAAACATTAATAAGACTTCTTAAAATATATTTTTCAAGAATAACACGAACGTGATATTCAATATGGGCAGATGAACTTACTCCCATGGTAAGGTCAATGATATAATGATCTCCCCCTGCCTGGCTTAATTTGTCCTCTTTTTTAAGATCTTGGATAATGGTCATTAAATCTACCGGATGATTACCTTCATAAAGTTTTAAGATAGTAGAAAAAATAACCTGGTGTCTGGGATCGTAAAATACTTCCGGAGTAAGGAGGTCAATGGAATGGTCAAGACCTTTTTTGTCAATCAAAAAAGTTCCGATAACAAGTCTTTCGAAGTCCACTGCATTAGGAGGCATTTTCCCATCCGCAATAGACAGCTCTTTTGCAAAGTTTCCGTGGGTAAGGGATGATAATGTTTCTTTCTGCGCCATGGTGCAAAGATAGCTTATTTAAAAAATATTTAAAAAATAGTATTCAACAAATTATTAGCAGTCTTTGTGAAAATGCGGTTAATAGGGGATTGGGTATGTTGATAAAAAAAATCACCTCAATTGAGGTGATTTTCTATGATATGATTGAGAGGTTACTCTCTGTTTTTCACAATGATCCATCCTGAGAATTTGAATGGAGTTTTCTTGCTGTTATTCTCGTTCCATGTTAAAGAATACCAGTAAGTGCCCGTAGGTATTTTCTTACCTGCAATGGTTCCGTCCCATTTGTATCCGTTAGATTTATCAGCCTGGTGGATTTTTACGCCATATCTGTCGAAAATATTCAATGTAAGGTTTTGCTTACCTGCAATTGCAGAATAATCAAGAACATCATTGATACCGTCTCCGTTAGGTGTAATAACATTTACAATATTAGGAACTATTGCTTCAATGATGATAGGATCACAATCGTAGGCGTCTTTTACATATATCTTATAATTACCTCTTGGGACATCGTTAAATACATTAGAATCCTGCCATACAACATTGTCTATGGAGTATTTATAGTCAGGAGTTCCGCCTATTACATTTACAGTGATGTTTGTAGTAGATACATCAATACTGGAGATAACCGGCTGTTCAGCAGGATATACTTTTACAGTTTGAGTGGTAGTACATTCTTGAACTTTAGATGTTAGTTTTACCCAGTATGTTCCTACCCCTACATCACTGATGCTTTGAGTAGTTGCTCCGGTGCTCCATTCGTATTTTTTGAATCCAGGCCCTGCATCCAGTGTGGTTTTATCTTCCATACAGATGATTTTATCTTTAAGTACGCTGGATTTTACCGGAGGAAGTACCTGAAGTGTTATTTTAGCAACAGTGAAGCATCCAAGGTCATCATATACTCTTACATATACTACGCCATTAGGTGCCATATAGGTTTTATAATTAGTTATTTCATTGGTAGCATCTACTGCATCAGCCATTGAAGGGTAGTATTTTTTCTTCGTGCCGTCAGCTGGTACGGTAATGGGAGCGTTGTCAAGATTGAACATCCCCATAGAAGGATTTGTTTCCAGGTGGCACTCGGTTATTGTAGGGTCAGGAAGAGCTTTTACCAGTGGGTGGAATTTTAATTTAATTTCAGTAATCGTAATACATCCATATTCATTGGTTGCTTTTACAAAGACTGATCCCTCTGCAGAAACATATTGATAAGGATTGGTTATTTCATTGATGACATGATCGAGATCATACATTGAAGGATAGTACTTTACATTAAGGTTAGGAGTTAGTCCTATATCAGCTGATGATAAGTCATATAAAGCTGTTCCGGAGTTATTGTTACTACATGAAGTGAGTTCTCCAGGAGTCAGTTTGAATGATCTGTCAAAAAACCTGATATCTCCAAATTCCCTACATTGATTTAAAAAGGTAACAGGCTTAGTAGGGTCAGCATAAGAAATAGAATAGGTGTATTTAGTAGTCGTATTAACGGGAATAGGGGTTGTTATAGGATCATAATCACTTGCTGCATCAGCTGCACTGCGATAATATTTTATAATAAAATTTGGATTGTTATTTCTGATGTGATTTGATAGGGTCGCAAAATCAAAAGTTACAGGATTGCCACAAATGTCAATATCTCCATCATTTTTTGCACCAGGTTTTAAGAATGGGAAGGGTTGGTAAATTTTTAATGAATTATTATCGAATGGGGTAAGCAATGTTGCTGTTCCGCCAAAGCTTAATTTAAAAGGTGCAATTTCAGCGGAATAGTTGTTTAAAAGCAAATGATATACTTGTCCCGGAAGTACATCAATATATTTTACAAAGCCAATTCCACCGCCGTCTTCTGTGGTGTCTGTGGCGGTCATACTAAGACCGGTAAGAGGTCTGCTTATTAAGTTGCTCATTCCGGCATAGGAGCATCTTAAAGGGAGCTCTCTGATGTTGTTACAGTCGTGATTGGGTCCATATAATGCGAAATCATAATCAATGTCGTAAGCGTTGGGTCCCATAGGGGTAATAAGGAAGGTTAATGTTCCTGCTGTTTGTATGCTGAAGGTAAACCAGATAGAGTTACTTTCGCTGCTTAAACAACCGCTTCCTTCTTTTACACTTCCGCTTCCATTAGGTTTTAATGAGATTTCTGCGTCGCTGCATATAGGGATAGCAGTGATACAGTCCTGTTGTGCAAAAACCATTTGGGTGATGAAAATTAGAAAAATCAGTAGATATTTTTTCATTTTTTTGACCGATTTAAAATTGAATACTTAAAGTAAATTATTTATTTCCAGGGATAAGTTGCTTACCCCATCCAGGTACAGAGCTCAAGGTTGTGAATCCTGTTGCAGCTTTTTGATATTGAGCTTCAGCTTCGGTCGTGTTACCAGATTTTTCAGCTGATTTTGCTTTTAGGATCGCTAATCTTGGATTGTTCGGATCAGAACTTTCTGCTTTCGCAATATATTTTGAAACCTCTTGTGTTGCTTTTGCCGGATCATTGTACACTCCTAATTGTATGCTCTGTAATGTAATGAGCCCTAGAAGAATGTTGTTTTCCAGATTGTCAGGTTGGGAAAGTGACCCCCCAAGAGCAAATTTTTCTGCTGTAACACTTGCAGGAATAGCTGAAGCAGTGGATTTTTTTGATAAAAGTTCCGCTTTAAGATACATAGAAACAGCGGCATAATAAAAAGCATGCCATTTTTCAGAAGTGTTAGTTTCTGTGAATTTCTTAAATAGTTTGTCGTAATCACCTTCGGTGTTGGTGGTGTTGAGCTGTGAAGCGCTTTGTTGTAATGCTTTGTCGGTGAAAGTTTGAGCGCTTGCCCAGAAACCGGTCACGAAAAAGCTTAAAATAAATAAAATTTTATTCATAAAGAGGATATTTGTAGCAAATATATGAAATTATTAATGTTTGATGATGTATTTTGATATATATTTAAATAATATGTATTCTTGTTTTATAATACTGTATTTCTGTTGTTAAGTTGTAATATGTGAAGATTGCAATAGAAGAGTGTTTGGGGTTTTTGATTTGAAATAGGAATGGTGGGTTGTTTTACAATAAATAAGGTATAAAATGAAAATAAGGATAAAAAATCTTCTATCCTTATTTTGTATATATTTAATTTTAATTGATTTAGGTGTTTTTAAATCAATTGGTAATAAGTTTATTAATATTGCATCTTTCTTAGCTTTGAGTTAGTGCTTCCAACAATTAGAGCAATCAGAACGGTCATGCATCCACCAAATACTACAGAACGAACCACCCCCAATACTTTAGCCATTAATCCACTTTCAAATTGTCCCATTTCATTGCTGGACATGATGAATATGGAATTCACACTCAATACACGTCCTCTTATATGGTCAGGTGTTTTAAGTTGTACAATCGTTCCTCGGATCACTACAGAAATACCGTCAAGCATTCCGCTTAAGACCAGGAACATAAATGAAAGCCAGTAAAGTTTGGATAACCCAAATCCAATAATACAGATTCCAAACCCTGTAACAACTGCAAGAAGTATTTTTCCTTGGTTTTTTCGTAAAGGAACAATAGATAAAAGAGTAATGATGCACATAGAACCAATATCAGAAGCAGCATTCAGTAACCCGAAACCTTCTGCTCCTGAATTCAGGATGTCTGTTGCAAATACAGGGATCATTGCTACGGCACCTCCAAAAAGTACAGCAAACATGTCTAAGCATAAGGCTCCCAGAATTTCCTTTGTCTTAAAGATATAGGAGATCCCTTCACGCATGCTCTCCACAACATTTACAGTCTCTTTTTTATATTCTGAATATTGTTTATTGAGCTGCCAGAAAAACAGAGAGGCAATAAATATCAGTGATAAAATTGCAACCAGTGTCCATGGTACTCCAATATATCCGATAAGAAGTCCGCCTATGGCGTGCCCACATACAGAAGAGATAAGGAATGTAGCCTGATTAAGGGTGACTGCATTCGGAAGGTTCTCTTTCTTTACAATTTTAGGAATCATAGAAGGAACAATAGGACCGATAAAGGCTCTTGCGATTCCTGTAAAGAATATAACTCCATAAATATAGTAAGTGACCTCGTGCCCTGTAAAATGCATTTGTACGTTGAAGAAAGCCGGAATTAAAAGAAGCCCGATCAGAAAAATATAAGCGTAATTGCAGATGAGCAACAGCCTCTTTTTTTCATTCATATCAATAACATGTCCTGCATACAGGGCACAGCTTACGGCAGGAATAACCTCCGAAAGTCCGATAAGACCAATTGAAAAAGGATCTTTGGTTAATTGATATACCCACCATCCTAATAAAGTGGCAAGCATTCTGAAGGCTAAAACAATAAAAAATCTCCCGGTAAGAAGATTTCTGAACTCAATATTTTGTAAAGTTTGTAAGGGGATAAAGGAAATCATGAACAAAAATAGCCCTAAAAATTTATTTAAGGCTATCTGTATATCATTTTTTAACAGATATATTGAATATATATCAAAAGATAAAATCTATTTTAGTCTGCTCTTGAAGAACTAAGTACAATAGCAGCAACTCCTGCCGCTCCGATAATCGTGGCACCTGCCGCAATTCTTGCCTTCCTTCTGTCTTTCACAGCTGCAACATTAGACTTAGGAATAATTACCTCTGTACTGTCTTTTTTTCCAGCTGTGCCTACAAGATTATCTCCAACAATGTTTCTGAATAATATTTTTTGTTTCGGAGACCCGTCTCTCATGGTAACTTTGTAAACTTTTCCGGCTTCCAGATTGGAATAGTTGTTTTTTGAAATATCTTCGCTGTATTTTGTAGTAGCGCAAGATGTAATCACAAATAAAGACGTTAATAAAGACGATTTCAACAGTACAGATGCTTTCATTATTTTCGTTTAGTTTTTCAAATTTATAATTTTTTTCGAATATACGTTTTTGGAATTGAAAAAATATCTCTAAAATTTGTAAATTTCTAATAAATCAGCGATATTTCTGTCGTTGGCTAATCGTGGAGTCTTATTCTGTCCACCCAGCTTACCCTGAGACTTTGCATATTCATGGAAGGCATTTTTCTTCAGTTTTGTAATATGAAGCTTTTGAAGAATATTTCCGGAAATCAGATCATCATAATAGGTGTTTCTGTTTCGAAGCTGCTGATCCAGCTCATTTCTGAATGCTTCCTCATTTGCAGGATCTTTTTCAAATTCAATCAGCCATTCATGATAAGGAAGACCTTCACTCGGATTAACCTGCGGTGCCAAATGGAATTCAGTAATCTGTGCCGGGTATTTTTCTAGAGTTGTTTTCAGAGCTTCCTCTACCTCAAAAGCAATTACATGTTCTCCGAATGCGGATGTGAAATGTTTGGTTCTTCCGCTAACCAGAACCCTGTAAGGATTTTTATCAATAAATCTCACAACATCACCAATGGAGTAGGCCCATAGCCCTGAATTGGTAGTTAAAATCAGGGCATAATCTTTGTTAAGTTCAATTTCTTTTAGGGTTAATCTTCTTGCATTGGGTTTTCCATATTCCTCCAATGGAATAAATTCATAGAAAATCCCATGGTTGGTTAGCAGTAAAAGTCCTTCCTTCGTATAGTCGTCCTGAAATGCAAAGAATCCTTCAGATGCAGGAAAGGTTTGAATAATATCTACTTTTCCACCCAGTAAATCTTCCATTTTATCACGGTAGGGTTCATAATTTACTCCACCTGTAACGATAAGCTGCAGGTTAGGGAAAAGTTGTTTTATTTTTTTTCCGTTTTTCTCAGTCAGTTTCTCAAAATACATAATAAGCCAAGGCGGTATCCCTGAAATCAAGGTCATGTCCTGATGTTCTGTTTCTTCAACAATCTTGTCTACTTTCGCCTCCCAGTCTTCCATGATGTTGGTTTCCCAGCTTGGCAATCTGTTTTTCTGAAGATAATTAGGAATATGATGTGCTACAATTCCGGATAATCTTCCGGTTTTAATCCCAAAAACTTCTTCCAGTTCCGGACTTCCCTGCAGAAAAATCATTTTTCCGGTAACAAAATCCGCACTGTTCTTTTTGCTTATATAATGGAATAAAGCACTTTGAGCTCCTGCAATCTGATAAGGCATTCCTTCTTTAGATATAGGAATGTATTTTGATCCAGAGGTTGTTCCTGAAGTTTTCGCGAAATATTCAGGAGTATCCGTCCAAAGAATATTTCCCTGTCCTCTTTTTACTCTTTCAATGTAAGGTTTTAAATCTTCGTAGTCGGACACAGGAACTCTTTCCTGAAAATCTTTTACAGAACGGATGTTTTCAAAGTCATGTTCCCGCCCGAAAAGTGTTTTTTGAGCTGTGGTGACAAGGGAAATCAATAGATCCTCTTGGTTTTTTTCTGCATTTTTTTTGAATTCCTCCGCCTTTTGAACATGTTTTTTTGCCCAGATAAGCGCAGCGTTTTTCTTGAAGAAGTTTAACATGGTTCAAATTTATAAATAAGTAGACAACTATGGAATCATTTTTAGAGAGGAAAGTATAAAAAAACCGATGAAATAAATCCCATCGGCTTTTCTCGAAATTTGATTATGAAAATAACAACTATATGTTGATGTTATGCTTATTTGTTTGCTTTGTACCTTTTGTCAGGAGTACCATCTTTTTTCAGATGTTTGTTTTCTTTGTATCTCTTGTCCGGAGTGCCGTCTTTTTTCATTTTAGCAGCAGGGGCAGGCTGAGCTGGTTTCGCCTCTGCCGGTTTTGCTGTTTTCGCAACCATTGGTTTTGCAGCTTTTACTTCTGCTGGTTTAGTGGCTGTAGTTTTTACAGGGGCAGGAGTGGTATGGGTGGCGGGAGCAGTCTGCTGAGCAGTAGCAAGGCCTAGTCCTAAAACTAATGACATTGCTGATAATAATTTTTTCATAGGAATACTGTTTATTTTTTGTTGAATAAAGATATACAAAAAGCAGGCTAAAAATTTTGGTTTTTTAAACTTAACTAAAGTTTATTACAGCTTAAAAAAAAATTAAAGCAGTTTTATGTAGAATAAAAAAAGCCTGTTTTCGATTAGGAGAACAGGCTTTTGCACAGATAGAAGATGGCTTAGCGTGTACAGTTGGCTGTCCATGTTTTACCATCCTGGATGTATAAAATCTTCAATGTATTATTGTCAATTCTAATATAAGATGTTGCGGTAGATCCTACCATTACCAAAGTGTTATCTCCTTGTTTATTGAATTCTATTCCGTTTAGACTCGGAATGCTGTTTGAGAAGGAGAAGTTGTATTTTGTACCACTTGCAATCTTTGTTACAAATACGCTTCCGGCATCAGTGCTGATGTTGGTAGATCCTCCATCCTTATAAGATACACTTCCTTTGTAGGTTCCTGCAAAGAAGTCGTTGTCTGCAGGGTCATCATCCTTGCTGCACGACGAAAAAGATACTGCTGTAAAAATAAACAGCATCAACACTCCTAGAATTTTCATTGCTTTTTTCATAATACTACTTTTAATGTTTGGTTTATTTAAAGTCCCAAACACTATGCCATGAGAAAATATTCGATTTTTTTTAACAGGTAATTAATTAAATTAATAAAAATTAAGATTTAAATGGCTAAGTAATTCATTTTAAATCTGAAAGTCTAAAGGTTGCGATTCGAAGAAAAAAATATCATTACCTTTGTATTGTATTAATGCGGTTTCGGAAAACTCCCGAAATCGTTTTTGTCGTTTATACCATTACTATTTATGCAGTTAAAATCCATCAATGAAAAGTTCCTGCCGGATCTTATGCAAAAAGAATTCGGGAAAGAAATTTTTACCCAATTAGAAAATAGTGAACATGTTTCCGTGAGGGGAAGTGCGGGATCTTCAGTTTCTGTTTTTGTGGCTGAGCTTTTTTTGGTTCAGAAAAAAAATATTCTTTATCTGGTAGATGATAAAGAGGATGCATTGTATGCCAATACTGAAATGGAAGATTTGCTGGGGAAAGAAAAAGTACTGTATTTTCCGGCTACCCACCTTGAGCCTTACCAGGTAGAAAAGACACAGAATGCTAATCTTGTGTTGAGAACTGAAGTGCTGAATAAAATAAACTCCGGAAGATCTCCAAAAGTAATTGTTGCCTATGCTGGAGCTTTATCAGAAAAGGTATTAAAGAAAGAAGACTTTAAAGCTATTTCTCATCATATAAAAGTAGGGGATCAGCTTGATTTTGATTTTGTGGATGAGCTGCTTAATCATTATCATTTTCAGCAAACAGATTTTGTTTCAGAACCAGGAGAATTTTCTGTAAGAGGTGGAATTGTAGATGTATTCTCTTATTCCTACGAAAAGCCCTACAGAATTACGTTCTTTGGTAATGAGGTTGAAAATATTAAAACGTTTGATATAGAAACTCAGCTTTCGGTAGATAAAGTGAAAGATTTTCAGTTGGTATCCAATATGAATTTCTCGGTTACGGGAAGCAGGGTTTCATTGCTGCAGCTGCTGCCTAAGGAAAGTTATGTGATTTCCAAAAACGGAATGGTAGGAATGCAGAAGATTAAAATATTCTATGAAAAGTCCCTGGAAAAGTTTGAAACATTAAGTAAAGATATTGCTCATAGAGCTCCACAGGAACTCTTTATTTCTGATCAGGAGTTTTTATTTGATTATAAAAAATTCAAAACCATTGACTTTGGAAATGCGGTTATTGAAGGATTAAAGGATATTGCTGAAATTAAAATGGAGCAGCTTCCACAACCTTCTTTCCATAAAAACTTTGAGCTTTTGATTGAAGATATGGAAGAAAAGCAGAAAGACGGATTTGATACCTGGATTTCATTTTCAACGGAAAAACAGAAAGAAAGGCTTGAATCTATCTTTGAAGAGCTTGAACATGAACTTCCTTTTAAAAGCTTTAAGTCTGAATTGCATGAAGGGTTTGTAGACAATGGACATAAACTTTTGGTATATACCGATCACCAGATCTTTGACCGTTATCAGAGATATAAAGCTAAAAATACCTTTGCAAAATCAGAACAGCTTACCCTGAAAGACCTGATGAGCTTGAAGATTGGAGACTATATTGCCCATATTGATCATGGAATCGGGAAATTTATGGGATTGGTGAAGGTAAATAATGACGGAAAGATTCAGGAATGTTTTAAACTGACCTATAAAAACGGAGATTTACTATATGTAAGCATTCATTCATTACATAAGATCTCCAAATATAACGGACCTGATGGAAGAGAGATTGTGTTAAGCAAACTTGGTTCTCCAGCATGGAAGTCGTTAAAGCAAAAAACGAAAGCTAAGGTAAAACAGATTGCATTTGACCTTATACAGCTATACGCCCAAAGAAAAACGGCAAAAGGATTTGCTTACACACCAGATTCTTACCTGCAGAATGAGCTGGAAGCAAGTTTTATTTACGAAGATACTCCGGATCAGGAAAAAGCTACTGTAGATGTGAAAAAAGATATGGAAGCGGATACGGTGATGGACCGGCTGGTTTGTGGTGATGTAGGATTCGGTAAAACGGAGGTCGCAATTCGCGCTGCATTTAAGGCCGCTACAGATGGTAAACAGGTGGCGGTATTGGTTCCTACTACTATTCTGGCATTCCAGCATTACAGAAGCTTTAAGGAAAGGCTTAAAGATTTTCCGGTCAATGTTGCCTATGTTAACAGGTTCAGAACGGCTAAGCAGAAGTCTGAAACTCTGGATGCATTGAAAAACGGAAAAGTAGATATTATTATTGGAACGCATCAGTTGGTGAGCAGTTCGGTTAAATTTAAAGATCTTGGATTATTGATTATTGATGAGGAACACAAGTTCGGTGTTTCTGTAAAAGATAAGCTGAAGACGCTTAAAAATAATGTAGATACGCTTACATTAACCGCAACCCCAATTCCAAGAACATTGCAGTTCTCTCTAATGGCGGCAAGAGATTTATCTGTCATTAAAACGCCGCCACCCAACAGGCAGCCGGTAGATACCCAACTGATAGGTTTCAATGAAGAGATACTTCGGGATGCTATTTCTTATGAAATTCAGAGAGACGGGCAGGTGTATTTTATTAACAACAGGATTGAAAACCTTAAAGATATTGCCGGACTTATCCAGCGCCTGGTTCCTGATGCAAGGGTGATTACCGGGCATGGCCAGATGGATGGTAAACAGTTGGAGAAAAATGTTCTGGATTTCATGGAAGGAAAGTATGATGTACTTGTTTCTACTACCATTGTCGAAAGTGGGGTAGATGTTCCAAATGCCAATACAATCTTTATCAACGATGCTCAACGATTCGGAATGGCAGATCTTCATCAGATGAGAGGAAGGGTAGGACGAAGCAACAGGAAAGCTTTCTGTTATCTGATTACTCCGCCTTATGATATGATGACAGCAGATGCCAGAAAACGTTTGGAAGCTATTGAACAGTTTTCTGATCTTGGAAGTGGTTTCCAGATTGCAATGAAAGATCTAGAGATTCGTGGTGCCGGAGATTTATTAGGTGCAGAGCAGAGTGGGTTTATCAATGAGATGGGTTTTGAAACCTATCAGAAACTAATGCAGGAAGCTCTTGAAGAATTGAAAGATGATGCTGATTTTGAAAATTTATTTGAAAACGAAGAAGACAGACAAAAACTTTTCAAATCTGTAAAAGATGTTAATATTGATACAGATTTGGAATTGATGCTGCCAGATTTCTATATTTCTAATACAGAAGAGAGATTGCTGCTGTATCAGAAAATCGCAGAGATTAATAATGAAAAAGATATTCATCAGTTTGAACTTGAACTGATTGATAGATTTGGGGCATTGCCAAAAGAAGCTGTGAATCTGTTGAAAAGTGTTTCCTTAAAATGGCTGGCTGCAGATATAGGTTTTGAAAAGATTGTAATGAAAAATGGTGTATTCTTAGGATACTTCCCGAGCAATCCTCAGGATAAATTCTATCAGACAGACAGATTTAGGCATATCATTAATTATCTGACAAAAAATCCTGCTGAAGCTCAGCTCAAGGAGAAAGCCGGTAAGGAAGGGAATCAGCTGATGATGAGAAAAGAAAGGGTGAAAAATGTAGATGAGGTTAATATCTTACTAAAAGCTATCATTGAACATAATTAAGATTTAGATTTAAAAAATTATTAAGTTTCCGGTAAATTGCATAAAACCATATAAGAATTTATTTTTTTTATATGGTTTTTTTATGATTGTTATCATATTTTTATTTTCATAATATTCATCCTTAAGAGAAATACCTCATTAAAGTCACTTTTAAATGAGAAAACGCTATTGATTAAATTGCTTTACAGAAGCTGTTTAAGCGTTTTTAATATTTTATTCTCTTCTGAAATAATTAGAAATGTAGAAATAATTCTACTTTTTATTACAAATAATTCTATTGCGTAATATGTTTATTTCTATAGGTTTAACTAATATAACTGGGATTTTTTCGATTCGTAATTTGTACATTTGCAGTCCTTATTATGAAAAAAATTATTTTTAGTTATGTAGTTGGACTTTTGTCTTTCAACGCCAACGCACAGGTGGGAATCGGGACCACAAAGCCAAAATCAACGCTCGATGTGAATGGAAAAACTACTTTAAGAAAAGAACTTAGAGTAGGTGGAACTTCTACTACAGTTGGGGATGCAGGTCTTAACGGACAGGTATTAGTATCCCAGGGAGAAGGTAAATCTCCAGTTTGGAAATCATTAACGCTTACTTTTATGGAAGAAGGTCAGTATAAACTGATCAATTCCTATTTATCATCGGATCAGGTAGGAATAACAGTTCTTTCCAATACTGTGCAGGGAGATGGTGTTTCTAGAAATAGTGTCGGAGATGACATCAATGACGCTTCTAAAGGTAAATGGGTGAAAATTGATGGCCTTAAAAATACCTTTACCATTAAAAATGGTAAAAACAGACTTACGTATCAATTTCAAACCGGAATTGAAATGAAAGCTCCACAATCTACTACTTCAGAGAATGTACGCTTTGCTTGTGCTGTTTTTAGAAATAATAAGCTGGTAGCAGTGCGTCCTGATAGAGTTGCTTCCACTAATAATAGCGGAAAAGCAGGGATTCAGGATTATATTTTTACTCTTAATTATACTGAACTTAATGTTCCGGTTGGAGTACAGAATCTTGAAATTGCATGCAGAAAAATCAGTACTTCAAATGTGAATTCTCAGTTTGCTATAGGTCGTGACGTTCAAAGTTCTAATGGAGCATCCAATGCATTTACATTAGAGTCTAACATGAAGATTGATGTGATTGAGTATGTAACCTATAAATCTAATTAAAACGAACTGATGAAAAATATATTATCGACTTTATTTCTTGCCTCGGGATTAATGCTTTCTGCCCAGGTGGGTATTAATACAGAATCTCCAAAATCGAAATTAGATGTAAACGGAGATTTGAACCTAAGGGATAAAATTGCTGTACTAGATGCTACAGATAATAGTCTTTCTTTAGGAAACAATGACCAGTTATTGGTTTCTCAGGGAGAAGGATATGCTCCTATTTGGAAAACTCTTCGTATTCCTGAATATGAACCAAATAAATTTTATTTGATCTTTAATAACTCTTTTTCAGATAAAGTTGGGGTTGACTTTACATTTGGTGAACAACCTCCAGCAACAAGTACTGGTAAAGCAGCAGCTTTTGTAAAAGGAGCTAATTTTTCTACTCTTCCTACATTTAAAAAAATTGTTGATCTATCTAATAAAATTCAGGTTTTCAGCGATGAGAACAAGACGTATTTTCAGTTTGAAACTGTAGTTCAGGCCAATTTCACGGCCAATGGAACTCCTGATACCGCAATAGATTATGCCTGTGGGATTTTTGTAGATGATAAACTAATCAGCTTGAGACAGAATAATCTGAAGGCAAGTAGTGCACAGTTTACTTTCCTTACTCATAATCAAATCGGAATGGTGACAAACCTTACTAAAGGGGAGCATGATGTGAGTGTAGCATGCTCAAGAATTTCATCCTATGGAGATGCTCAAAACAGAAAACTGGCTATAGGAGTCAATACAAGTAGCAATCTTAATAAATTTATTACTCAATCATCGCTGAAAGTAGATGTATATGAAATTCCACAAGTGTTTAATCCGATTATAAAGTAAGACCAATTATGAAAAAAATATTTTTTGTTCAATTTTTATTGATTGTAGGGCTCATGGAGGCTCAGGTCGGTATTGATACTCCCAATCCTGTTAATAAGTTAGATGTAAATGGAGATATTAATGTTAGACGGGAACTAAGAACTAATGGTACAGATATATTAAAGGGATCAGCAGGGAATAGCGGAGATATCTTTCATAATAATTCTACAATGACTGCTAATGATTGGAAAAGTATAAAAATAGCAGATGGACAGGGAAGTATGTCTCTGTATTCTATTAATACAGTGTCGGATCAAACAGGGGTTGTATTTAATAGTAACGGGAACCCGATACCATATAATTTAGATGATGATTTGACAAGTAGCTGGACGGTGATCCCTCAGGCTGTTGATACATTCTCTGTAACAAATGGTTCCAATAAAGTAACATTTTCATTTCAGACTACTGCGCAAAAAGCAAACAACGGTACATCATCTGCAGGTTTTGCCTGTGGCGTTTTTGTAGATAATAAACTTAAAGCAGTGAGAGCGGATGTATTGCAGGGAGAGAGTGGGGCTTATAAGATTTTTAATCTTAATGCAACACTTGAGAATCTTATTCAAAAAAACAAGTATTCAGTTAAAGTAGCCTGTACAAACAGAACGTTAAATAATAATGTACTGGGAATAGGAACTGCTGTAGATACTGGAGCCCTTAATTCTGATATGTCACAATCTGTTTTAACAACATCAGTATTGCAGCCTTATTAATTGTCAGGCTCATATAATAAATAGGAATCTAAAAACGTTATGTTTTTAGATTTTTTTATTTATTGACTCTATTCTTTGTGAATTTGTTGATTGGAATAGTCTGTATTGTACAAAATTGAATTATATTTGAACAAATTAAAAATATATGGTAAAAAACTATTTTCTTAATGTGATTGCCGGTATTGTTCCGTTTGGTTTGCTGGCTTCACTTCATACAATACGAGAATATCGAAATCCACATTCAATTATGATGGCAACCCTCAGAATCTGAATTTTATCTATTAAAAATTATAGGTGAACTATTATTGTTAATCTTATCAGAATATAAATAATCATATAATTTTTATGCAAAAAAAAATTATATTTGTGAAAAAATAATCAATTACCAGGAAATGAAACAAATTTTCTATTTTATCTTATTAATTGCAGGCTTTTCTTCAATACATTCCTGCAAAGATTTATTGGATGAAGACGGGAATCCTCTTTTGGATCTGAATAATACAGGCGGACTGAGTGGCCCAAGAGCTTTATATAAAGAAATTACGGATAAAACTACTTTGGCAGAATATCAGTACAGCGGATTACTTGTGAACAGAGTTATCACAGACAGCGCTTCTATTACAGATATTATGTACAGCGGAGACCGAATCAGTCAAATTAATTTCAGAGGTTTTCTTGATCTTAATGGGGACGGAAAACTGGATAAAGACAGTATATCTTATGATAGACAGTTTAATTATGGAAATAACAGCCGACTGCAGTCAATTTCTGAAACCCGTTCGGTTTTCAGAAGACCACCGCCGGTTCCACCTTCCACTAAACCTGGACCTCAAACCTTATTTGCTTCAGAAAAGTACATTCATACTTTAACCTATAATGCAGGTACTTCAAAATTAGAGTCTATTGTTACAATAAAAGGTGAAGAGACTATAGGAGGTCCTATTAATTATAAAGAATATTCAAAATCAGATTTTACTTATGTGGGAGATAACGTGTCCAAAGTACTTAATGTTTCTGGACCGGTAACATCCAATAACCCAATTGTGTATGGTACTCCTACTAAAAAATATGGTTATGAATATTATGCTTATGATCAGCAGATCAGCCCGTTCACTTTATTGCCTCAGGTATATAAAATCTCAAGATTATTGGCTACTAACAATAGTATTAAAGAGAGTTTAATTCTATCTCCCAATAGCCCTAAGAGATGGTCGGTAACAGATCTTACAGCAAATATTCCACAACCTATTGTAATGAGTACAAATTATGTATATGATCTACAGACTTACATGACAAAAGGCTATGGTGTAAACTATATTTATAAACCACAATAGAAAAGTTTTTCAACAATATTTAAACTCAATCTTCCTAAGGTTGAGTTTTTTATTTTTTATCTCTTAATTTTGCAAAAAATTTCTGATGAAATATTTAATCGTTGGGCTGGGAAATAAAGGCTCAGAATATGAAAATACACGACATAATATAGGCTTTAAAGTTGCTGAAAAAATAGCTGAAAAACTAGAAGTATCATTTAATACTGCTAATTTCGGCTGGATGGCAGAAGGCAAATATAAGGGCAGAAAAGTTTTTGTTCTTAAACCAGATACCTATATGAATTTATCCGGAAATGCTGTGAGATACTGGATGCAGAAAGAAAATATTCCTTTGGAAAATGTACTGATTGTAACAGATGATCTGGCACTGCCTTTCGGAACTCTGAGACTGAAAGGTAAAGGCTCGGATGCAGGTCACAATGGGCTTAAGAATATCAATGAAGTTTTACAGACTCAGAACTACGCAAGACTTCGTTTTGGAATTTCAGCAGATTTTTCGGCAGGGCGCCAGGTAGATTATGTATTAGGAACATGGAATGAAGAAGAAACAGAAAAGCTTGCAGAAAGAATCGATACTTTTTCAAAAGCAGGTCTTTCCTTTGTATTTGCAGGAATCAACAATACAATGTCCGGATTTAACGGAAAGTAATTCGCCATTTTTCTGCTTCAGTTTTTATAAGAATAAATAAAGGCCATCGGATTTCCGATGGCCTTCTGCTATGCATTTAAATTAATTTCCAATCAATTTATCTGAGCTATGTTTTATACTTTTTTAATAAGTAGCTTAAGGCTCTTGATTATTCTATAACCAGCTTACTGCGCCGGTCTCAACATCGTAGTTAGCACCAACAATCTTAATTTTTCCTTCTTCTTCTAGCCTTTTAAGTGTTGAGCTTTGGTTACGGATGTCTTCTATAGCACTTTTTACGTTCTGGTGATTAAGTCTTTCTAAAAGAGAACTGTTTTTTGATGAACGTTCTTCATTTTCTTCAATGATGTCATTGATAATTGGGTTAAAATGATTGATAAGGTGGTTTAGGTTATCCATGCCCATCCCTTCAATCTGTGCTGCATCAAGACCTCCTTTCAGAGCTCCACATTTAGTGTGTCCTAAGACCACTATCAGTTTAGAACCTGCAACGTTACAGCCAAATTCCATAGAACCTAAAATGTCCTGATTTACAAAATTACCAGCAATTCTGATACTGAAAACGTCACCCAATCCTTGGTCGAAAATCAATTCTGCAGAAGTACGGCTGTCTATGCAGCTCAAAACTACTGCAAAAGGCCACTGTCCTTCACGGGTTGCATTTACCTGCTCCAGAAGGTCTCTGTTGGCTTTAAGGTTATTAACGAACCTTTGGTTTCCTTCCTTTAAAAATTCTAATGCTTTTTCAGGAGTAATGGTAGACTGAGTTTCGTATGTATGTGCTTTCATATAATTTTAGTTGTTTGTTGAATTGTTAAGTTTAAAATAAAATGGGTTTGAGCTTACATCGCTCTTTTGTGAGTAATCAAAATGTGAGAATCTTCGCTTCTTTCATAATCTTTGTATGAGGTTTTGAAGCCCAGAAGTTCCACATTGATGTCTTCTTCTTTTGCGCGGATGTTAGCAAAATCCTGGATCATTTCCAGTACATCTGTCGCGATATATGAAGTTTCTCTTGCGTCAATAATTACAGTAGAGTTAGATTTAATGTTTTTCAATGTTTTTTTGATGGCTGCCTTATTTAAGAATGATACTTCTTCAGCCAGTTTGATCTTGATGCCATCTGCATCATCCAGTTTTTCTCTGCTCAGATAATAAGCTCTTTTCATATTTCCCTGAAGGATATAGAATACAGAGATTGCAAGACCAATTCCAACGCCTTTTAACAAGTCTGTTGCTACAACCGCTACAACCGTTGCCACAAATGGTACAAACTGGAATTTTCCAAGATGCCAGAAATGTTTGAAGGTTGCAGGCTTTGCCAGTTTATATCCTACAAGGATTAAAACAGCAGCAAGAGTTGCCAACGGGATAAGGTTCAGAATAAAAGGAATGGTAAGTACACACACCAATAGAAGAACACCGTGGATCATCGCGGATGATTTAGAAGTAGCTCCTGCGTTGGCATTAGCAGAACTTCTCACTACTACGGAAGTCATAGGAAGTCCACCAATAAATGAACTTATTAAGTTCCCTATTCCCTGTGCCTTAAGCTCAAGATTGGTATCTGTAATTCTTCTTTGCTTATCTAATCTGTCCGAAGCCTCAATACAAAGTAATGTTTCAATAGAAGCTACAATAGCAATAGTTGCTCCCACGATCCATACTTTAGGATTGGTAAAACCTCCAAAATCCGGCATGGTAATCAGATTCTTAAAATCATCCAATGATTTCGGGACAGGTAATGATACTAAGTGCTCTGTACCAATCGCCAATGAGCTGGCTGATAATTTGAATAATTCATTTAATAATATTCCGGCAACTACTGCTACTAAAGCTCCAGGAAGCATTTTCATTCTTTTAAGAGCAGGAAATTTATCCCACGCAATGAGAATCCCAACGGATACAAGTGTTACAAGAATAGCTCCGGGATGAGTAGCTCCGAATAGTTCTGTAAAATAATTGAAATTCAAGCCATTGCTGAACAAAGATTGGTTTCCTTCATAATCCTTATCAAACCCCAGTGCGTGAGGAATTTGTTTTAAAATAATAATGATACCAATGGCTGCAAGCATTCCTTCAATAACGTTATTGGGAAAATAATTGGAAATACTACCAGCTCTTACAAAGCCTAAGATCAATTGAATTAAGCCAGCAATGATTCCGGCACATAAGAACAGTTCAAACGCTCCAAGGTCCGTAATTGCAGTTAATACAATAGCGGTAAGACCTGCTGCAGGTCCGGAAACCGATATGTTTGAATTACTAAGAAATCCTACAACAAGACCACCTACAATTCCGGAAATAACCCCGGATAATGGTGGCGCTCCAGATGCTAAAGCGATTCCTAAGCACAATGGAAGTGCTACTAAGAATACAACGAGTCCGGAAGGGAAATTCTCCTTGATTCCTCCTAATAATGATGTTTTTTTCATGATATTTTTGAAAATATTATAACCGATTGATTTATTCTTAAATAATCAATTATAAAAGATTGGAAAATTAATTTTAAAGCATAAACAGCTTATCCACTACCTGAAAAGGCATGAATAACTATAAAAAAATCTAACTACTACTTTAAAATTAAGCTTCCGGAGGCGGAGAAAATATACTAAGTAAAGGAGACAGATGAAAGGAATCATCTACCAGTACGAAAGACATAGACTGAGGTGCAGGCTCAGAAAACTTCAGATAGTCGAAAACATCTAAAGGCTTTGGAAGCGTCTTTTCGTAAACAATAAAAGAGGAGGGATGAGAGTGGGGTTCTTCTTCATTTACTATTATATTCGTTCTAAGAATGTCCCAGCCTGCCACCGCAGCAATGCTTGGCAGCGCTGTAAAATTCAGAAAAAACGTTAATACAATAATACTCCAGAATTTCATTTTACATTCTTTTTTAGAAAAACTATTTAGTCTTTCTGCTCATTACCCAATCAGAGCTGGTAAGGTTGTAGATCTTTTGGATGTCTTTTAAGATTTTCTCAAAATCAATCTCCAGATCAATAATTTTACCTGTTCTAAGGTCAAATACCCAGCCATGTACAACAGGTTGTTCTTCTAGAATATACCTTTCCTGTACGCAGGCCATTTTGATGACGTTGATACATTGTTCCTGAACATTCAGTTCAACCAATCTATCATAACGCTTATCTTCATCTTCGATAGAATCAAGTTCTGCCTGGTGTAATCTGTAAACATCACGAATATTTCTCAACCAGGGATTCAATAATCCTAAATCCTGAGGAGTCATCGCTGCTTTTACACCGCCACAGTTATAATGTCCACATACGATAATGTGTTTTACCTTAAGATGTTCTACAGCATATTGAATAACTGCGGTGGAACTCATATCTAAAGTATTCACAACATTTGCGATGTTTCTGTGAACAAAAACTTCTCCTGGTTTTGCTCCCATCAGTTCTTCAGCTGTAGCTCTACTGTCTGAACATCCTATATAAAGATAGTCAGGGTGTTGAGTTTTTGCCAGCTCTTTGAAGAAATTTGGATCTGCTGAAACCTTAGATTCTACCCATTTCTTATTGTTCTCAAAAATAACTTCGTACGATTGTGACATAATTTTAAATTTTAAAAGGTTTATAATTATTTATTTCGTTTAAATTATTTTCGAAATCAATAGATCGAATCAATAATTATGCAAAAATATACTTTTTGCAGAAAAACTCTCCACTTTTAACAAAGTTTAATATTAAAATATGCTTAAAATCATGTCTAATATTCCGATATCCTTTGCCTTAGCGTGAATAAGGGTTCTTCAATAATCCAAACGTTTAAAACTAAGATAAAATTACAAAGTATAAATCATAAAATAAAATCTGAAGATTAAAATATTTTTAAATTTTTAAATTTTTCAAAGGAATTGGGTATACCTATTGAAAATAAATAGTCATTTACTGTAGAAAAATGAATAAATTCAAACTCTGATTTTAACCCTATAATGGTAATGGCAGATTTTGATCTGGGAATATTGTATTGGGCAGGCATTTTTATCGCCTGTTTTTCATCTTTACTGATACTAGGAAAGCAGAAAAAGAAAACACAGGATTTTCTTTTAGCCATCTGGTTTTTGATAATCGGTGTTCATCTTGTTTTTTTCATATTATTACGTTCAGAAGGGTATTTAAAATATCCTTATCTCCTCGGATACGAACTGCTTTTACCCTTTATTCATGGGCCTATGCTGTATTTGTATATTTTATATGTAACGGGAAGAAATCCGGGTAAAAAGGGCTGGCTATTAAATTGGGCTCCTGTTCTGATCATTTATCTGATCCTGTTTCAGTTTCTGATGCTGTCTCCTCAAGATAGAATGACGGTTTATCAAAACAAAGGAAAAGGATATGAAATATTGAGCGATGTGATTAAAGTTTTAATGAATTTTTCAGGAGTATTGTATGTATTGCTGAGTCTTCTTGCGATCAAAAAATACAAGCAGAAAATTTCCAATCAATATTCCAATACCGAAAAGATTAACCTGAACTGGTCATACTATCTTATTACGGGAATTGCGTTGATATGGATGGCCGTTATCATAAGAAATGATATTCTTATTTTTTCAATGGTGGTTCTGTTTATTCTTGTTGCTGCTTATTTTGGCATCAGCCGTGTTGGTATTTTGGATTTGCCTATTGCTGAAAAAACAGTTGGAAATGAATTTGTAAAGTATCAGAAAAACTCTCCTGGAGATAATATTATAAAGACTGTTTATGAAAAACTGATAGCGAGAATGGCGCAAGAAAAACTGTATAAAGATCCTGACCTTAACCTGAATTATGTGGCGCAATTGCTGGATGTTCATCCAAATATATTATCCCAGGTAATTAATTCAGTGGAGAACAAAAATTTTTATGACTATATCAACCGTCAGCGGGTTGAAGAGTTTAAAAGAATAGCAAGCCTTCCTGAAAATCATAAATACACGATTCTGTCATTAGCCTTTGAAAGTGGTTTCAATTCAAAGACATCTTTTAACCGGAATTTTAAGAAATATATGAATTGTTCTCCCAGAGATTTTATAAAAAGCAAAAATCTCACTCTGGAATCGTAAGTATCAGATAATAAGTAATATAATATTGGTTTCATCTTTCATTTTGGAACAGTTGAGCCTTTCTTTATGCCCAATTTTGTAAAAAAAATCAATGGACATGAGGAAACCCTTATTTATTATCATCTGTATTTTAGCATTGCTGATTGGTGCCTATCCTTTAATTTATGCTTTTGTTGAACATAAAAATACTTTTCTGGGATCCAAATCTTTGGAAATTCTCCAAAACCAAATCTGGAAATTTGCATTCTTCGTCCATATTATTTTTGGAGGAATCTCTCTTTTTATTGGCTGGCGTCAGTTTGGCAGCAAGTTTCGAAATAAGTATCTAACACTTCACCGGATCATTGGGAAATCCTATGTTGTTTCTGTATTGATAAGTTCTGTTTCTGCTATTTACATGGGAATATATGCCAATGGAGGAATTATATCCTCTGTAGGATTTATAATGTTGGGATTTACATGGTTTATTACAACGCTAGCCGGAGTAATTCAGATTAGAAAAAGGAACGTGATAAAACACCAACAGTTTATGGTTTACAGTTATGCCTGTACCTTTGCTGCGGTAACGTTAAGACTTTGGTATCCTTTATTGCAGAGTATCAGCCATGATCCCGACAAATCCTACCTTGCGGTAGCATGGCTATGCTGGCTTCCCAACTTGTTGGTAGCTTATTGGATTAATAAAAAGAATCTTGAAATTAATTAAGATACTTTATTATTAATATATCCTTGGGTGGCGTTTTCTGCCGCGTAAATCTTGCCGGGATTTCCCATAACCATAGAATTTTCAGGAACATCAAAATTTACATATGCATTGGGTGCAATCAAAACATTGTTTCCTATGTTTACACTGCCGACAATGACGGCGTTTGGACCTATCCATACTTCATCACCAATAACAGGATAGCCTTCATTTTTACCTCTGTTCTGCTGTCCGATCGTAACACCTTGGGCAATATTACAGTTTTTACCGATTTTAGCTTTAGGGTTGATAACAAGTGTGCCCCAATGCCCCAAATACAAACCTTCTCCGATCTGTGTTTCAGGATAAATCTGGAATCCATACTTGATCTGGTAATGCCTTAAAATAAATCTCCAGAATAAGCCGGAAACAGATTTTTTCTGATGTTTCTGAGCTTTTCTGAGGATATAGAGATAATGAAGATTAGGATTGATGAATTTTTTCCAAATCCCCACTGTAGAAAGCCATTTACCGCTTTCCCTGTAAAAATCTTTCTGTATTGCTGTATATTCTGGCATAACAAAATATTTTATACATTATCAATGATTTCCTGAAGATGCGCTACTGATTTTTCAAGCACAAACGGAAGATCTGTATGAGCTATTTCCCTTTCATATTGTTTGGAAAGCTCATTGTTAGTTAAGAACTGTTTCATTCCTTCATAAATTCCGTCCTCAGAATTAGGGGTAATGAGACCTAGCTTTCCATCCTGAAGCAGGTCTTTGATTCCCGAAACATCTGTGGAAACTACAGGTTTATTCAGGATAAGAGCTTCTGCAATAATGGTGGGGAATCCTTCATGTCGGGATGACATTATATAAAAATCCGATTTTTTAAGATAGGGATAAGGATTGCTTCTGAAGCCAAGCATTTTTACCGTCTCCTGAAGTCCCAATTGATTAAGTTTTGCATGGATATTGTCAAAGTCAAATCCATCTCCAATAATGATAATCTGATGTTTCAAGCCCTCATCCATTAATCTTTTATGAACATCCAAAAGCCTGTCATAACCCTTTTGTGGATATACCGTGCCTATAGTTACAAAGGTTGGAAGATCCTTGGAAAAAGGGTAGTCGTCAATTTTAACTTCTGCTTTATGGAGTGTATCCTGAGAGTCAATAGGGTTGAAGATCTTAACAACAGCCTGTTTTTCTTTTTCAGTACGGGACAGCTTCTGCATTTCCTCTTTAAGCTTGTTGGAAATGACCAGGATTCTGTCAAATTTAAAAAACTGTCTGATTACGTCAGGAGTGTATTCTTTCAGATTAAAGATGTCATTCTGAACCCATACGATCTTTTTGGAATCCTTTTGCGGACTGGATAATACTTCTTTGTACATCCCATGAATAGCCGCAATTTCTACATCGTATTTTTTATTTTTTAATATAAACTTATAGAGAAGAGAAGGGAATATCAGGAACATTTTCTGATACAATACCCTGAATGCCTTTACAGGAATTTCATGAGGTTTATTGGTGGTAATCATTTCCCCTTTCAGGAGATAATGCAATTTTACCCAAGAAGGAACTTCTTGGATGTACATTCCTGTATAGAGGTTAATCAAAAGATCAACTTCATATTTATCTTTGGGAAGGTTTTTAAGAAAGTTGACTAGAACTTTTTCTGCACCACCATGGCGAAGGGAACCGATTCTAATGAGAATTTTCTTTTTTTCAGACATTTATTTTTTTATAGGTTTATAAGTATGAGGAAGATGCTCACTTACATAAGCTTCCAGTTTAGGTCTGTCTGCTTCGAGCTCTCTTGGATACATGACATTGTTTTTTAATGCTTTGTCACCATATTCTTCAATAGTGCAGATAAATTTTGCAGGAATTCCGGCATACACCGTTCCGTTTGGCATAGAGGAAGTTAAAATGGAACCTGCTCCCAATACACAGTTATCACCTATTTCTGAGCCGAGCATGATGATGGTGTCTGCACCAATAAAGCACTGTTTCCCAATTTTTATGCGCCCGAAAGCTCTTACATCCTTATATTTTTCGAAAAAATGTAAGGCATTATATCCGCCGTCATGATTAATGAATCTAACATTATTAGAAAGTGTTGTTTCGTCACCTATTTCAATTAAAAAAGGTTCCGTACCTAATTCGGGAACTTCTACAAAACGAACATTTTTTCCTACCTTTAATCCTTTAGCAATACAAATTTTGAGATAGATTCTCTTGATAAGGTACTGATAAGTGGTATGAATTTTTAATATGATACGATATATAAATATCATTATTCTAAATTTGTTTTTCTCATACAAAGAAAAGAATTTATATGATAAGAATTTCTAAAATAGAATATTATTTGCCCGAATTGGTTCTTACTAATATGGATTTGGAAAAGGAATTCCCAGAATGGAGTTCCGAAAGAATCCGTGAAAAAGTAGGGATTGTACAGCGTCATATTTCTTCAGAAAATGAGACAGTGCTGGACCTGGCTATACAATCATCAGAAAAGGTTTTTGAGAACTATGACAGGAGTAAAATAGACTTTATTCTTTTCTGTACCCAAAGCCCGGATTATTTCCTTCCAACCACCGCCTGTATTTTACAGGATAAGCTTGGGCTGAGAAAAAATATCGGGGCAACAGATTTCAATTTGGGGTGTTCCGGGTTTGTATATGGATTGGCTTTTGCTAAAGGGTTAATTGTTTCAGGAATTGCCAACAGCATTTTGTTAATTACTTCAGAAACGTACACCAAACATATTCATCCGAAAGATAAAGGAAACCGTTGCATATTCGGAGATGCCTCTGCCTCTGCAATTATTGAGAAAGATACCAATGTAGGCGATTATAAGTTTTGTTTGGGAACTGATGGCAGTGGAGCTGAAAATCTAATGGTTAAAAAGGGAGGTTTCAAGAGATATTTTACACTAAACCCAAATCATGAGTTTGATCCTGAGAATCTTTATATGAACGGACCTGAGATTTTTAATTTTACCATAGAAAAGATTCCGGGATTGATTAAAGAAACGATGGCTGAAAACGACCTTACCATGGATGATATTGATTATTTTGTTTTTCATCAGGCTAATTCTTTTATGCTGAATTATCTGAGACGGAAAACTAAAATTCCCACCGAAAGATTCTATATTGATATGGAAACAACGGGAAATACCGTTTCTGCAACCATTCCCATTGCCCTGAAAAATATGCAGAATAAAGGCCTGTTGAAAAGAGGAAATAAGATTTTACTGGCTGGTTTTGGAGTAGGATATTCATGGGGAGCCACTATAATTGACTTTTAATTTTCAAATCACAAATCACAAAATTTAAAATATATGAAAATTTCCGTCTTTTTAGAAAAGCTGCAAGAGGAACTAGAAGAAAAACAAACGCTGAACCAGGAAACTAAGCTAAAGGATCTGGAAAACTATGATTCTATAAGTTTACTCTCGGTTATTGCTTTTGTAGATGAAAACTTTAATCAACAGCTTGATCCGGATCAGTTTAAAAATATGGAAACCGTTTCTGATCTGATGAGTATTATTGGGCTTGAAAATTTTGAAGATGAATGATGATGGTTAGATCATCATCATTCACTTTGTTTTTGTTGGTAAAGATTCTCAAGGATCTGTTCAACGGCATTGAAGATTTTTTGATTATCAAACTGATCTTCAATAGTAAGAATATTCTTTCTGATTCTGGAGATCAATTCCGGATCGGAAAGGAATTTTTTCATGGCTTCATACATTTCGCTGGTTTCATATTTGATGAGATATCCCGTTTCGCGGTCTTTAATCATAATTCCAACATCGCCGGTATCCGTTGCAATAATCGGTTTTTGAAGGATCAATGCTTCAGCAATTACAAGTGGCCATGCTTCAGATTCGGAAGGAAGAATAAAATAATCTGCCTTTTTAATGTAAGGATATGGATTCATTTTATTGCCACATAAAATAAATGTCTTCTGAACATTATTGGTGTTGATTTGCTCTGTCAGATTTCCCATTTCTTCTCCGTTTCCAAGGATTAAGATGCTGTGATGGAAGCCTTCGTCTATCAATCTTTTGTGAGCATCAATAAGTTTGTGGTACCCTTTTCTGTGATGAAGTCTGCCTACGGAAACAAAAACGGGTCCCTGAGGGAAATTTTCTAATTTTTCTTCTGCCTTTTTCTTAATTTCTTCAATAGGGATAGCGTTGATGACAACACTTTCTGCAGGATATTTTAAATCCGGATAATACAGATGCATCATTTCTTTGATCCTTTGCGAACAATAGATCATATGGTCAAACTTTTGAAAGTTGTTTATGATCTCCGGAACAGCTGGCTGTAAGGCCGGTAAATTGATCTCGGAGTGAAACCAGCCTATTTTTTTTGAATATTTATTGCTTGAATTGTTTACAGAGGAGAAGGTAGCATAAGAGGGAGAAATCTCTATATCAAATTTTTTATTTCCTAAAATACGATCAGCAATTCTTGGATTTTTTAATATGCGCATCAGTTGTAGCCTTCTGCGGACCAGCTGGAGCTTATTGATGAAAGGATTTTTAGAAAAACTCTCTTTACCTTCAGTAAGGTAAACTTTTTTTACATGACTCGGGATTTCATTTCGAAGCTCTCCCTGATTCATGTTTAGGCATATGGTTAATTCAAATTTATCAGGATTCAGATTGTTGAGCATGCTCAATACCACTTTTTCCACCCCTCCCATTTCCATAGAGCGGTGTCTGAAAAGAACCTGTATTTTCTTGTTTTCTGACATTATCTGAAAAGTTTTTGTAAAGTAATGGCTATATTTTTTTTAATCCTGTACCAAATTCCATGCTGATATTCCAAAAGAGCAAAAATCTCCTGATGATGGGTGTATTTTTCAGGGATCTTTTTTCCGTTGATGGTGGTAAGATTTCTTCTTTTCATGGTTGCTAAGACAACCTGAGCAAAATAGTCATAAGACTTACCTTTATTATTATTCTGGGAAATACCTCCTGCATGGGCTCTGTAAAGATAATTGGTGTCATCTATGAAATAAACATCTCCTTTTTCATACATTTTTAAATACAGATCCTGATCCTCTGCAATTCTTAATTCAGTATTCATTTTTTCTGTCTGTTCATAAATATCCTTTCTGAATGTGACAAAATGATTGATCTGATTGGGATAATTGAAGAAATAAGGATCACCGTTTCTCACTTGCATTGCAGATTTAAAGGGGGCAATAGGTTTTAGGTCTTTATCGCATCCCATAAATCGGGAGTAGGTGAGTACTACCTTCTTGTTGTCTTTAAAAACCTGAACTGCCTTTTCAATAGCTGTGGGAAGTAGGGCATCATCAGGATCTACAAAGCCACAAATTTCCCCGGTAGCCAGGTCTATCAATCTGCTTTTTGTAACGCCTACCCCACTGTTCTTTTCATTTTCAAAAAAAATAAATCTTTCATCTCCTGCAATAATGGCCTTTACCAGCTCTTTTTCAGCTTCTGAAGAAGCGTCATCCACAATAACGGCTTCCCAATCGGGATAGGTTTGCTTCAGTAGAGAATCATAGCAATCTCTGAATAATGTGGCATTATTGTAATGAGCAATAAGTATGGAAAACTTCATATTGATTTATAAAGAATGTTGGCAATTAGCTTCTGTATGGTCATCATGACTAAAGGACCTGGTATTTTTATCAGTTGTCGCTGACGGATATTTCAGAAAATAAACTGAAAGAAAATTGTTCATTGAAAAATGAAATTCTGATGATAAACTGGCATTTTTCATAATAGGAATAGGGTAATGCTTTTTTTTCACTTGAGTTACACAAATATAATTTGTTTTTATATAAATGAGAAAAAAAACTTTATTTTTGCTTCATTAAAAACAACACAGTGGGTGAAATAACAAGAGTTCTCAAAACATTTATCGGGTATTTGAAAAGGCCCGATCTTTATCCGGAATTGGGCCGGAAAATTATTAAAAATACAGTCAACAGAGGTAATGCCTTTAAGGGGAAAGAAAAAACCAATTCCTGGGCAGCCGAAAGGGCAGTATCACAGAAAGAAGCCGTTTCAAAGCTTTTTGGGCTTGAAATAGATGCTTTTCGTAAAGATTATCAGAAAATTTTAGCGAATGCAGCTCAAAGAGAAAAGGAATGTCCCGTGAAAATGGGTGGTCCCGGTGCTTTGGAACTGATCTACTATGCATGTGAGTTTGCTAATGCTCAGTATGTTGTGGAAACAGGAGTTGCTTACGGATGGTCTTCATTGGCTTCCCTTTTATCATTGGTGAAAAGAAACGGAACGTTATACAGTTCGGATATGCCTTATCTGGCTCAGGATGGAGATCAGTATGTAGGATATGTGGTTCCTGAAACTCTTAGAGGCAGTTGGAAGTTATTCCGCTTTGCAGACAGGGAATCATTGCCAAAGATCTTCGCTGAAAATGCAACCTTTGATGTTCTTCACTATGATTCTGATAAGAGTTATAACGGAAGGATGTGGGCATATGGGGAGCTTTACAATCATTTGAAAAAAGGAGGTGTTTTCATCAGTGATGATATTGGTGACAATTCTTCATATCAGGATTTTTGTGAAAAAAATAATATAGAAACTACCGTAGTAGAGTACGAAGGAAAATATATTGGTGTTTTTATTAAAAGATAGAATACCCTTTTGTTCAATGATTTGATAAGAAATACTGTAAATCCTATAGATAAGATTTCTGAATAAAAAATGTGTTTATAAATTTATGATACAGTTGTTTAGACGGTTTCTATGAAGATAAGTCAGATTACATTTACCAGATTTCTTGCGGCTATGGCTATTGTCATTTCCCATTTCAATAAAGATCTGTTTTTATATAAAATCAATTATATTTCAAAAATTTTCCTGAACGCCAATGTAGGAGTCAGTTACTTCTTCATTCTTTCAGGTTTTATTATGATTGTGGCTTATCACAAAAAAGATAAGATTGAATATTTTGATTATTATAAAAACCGGTTTGCAAGGATTTATCCCTTGTATGTACTGGGGCTTCTGCTGTATTTGGTAACCAGATATTCCAGCTTCAGTATCTATAAAGGATTTTTATATTTGTTTGGGTTCCAGAGCTGGATTCCGGGTGAGGCAATGATTCTGAATTTTCCAGGCTGGTCTATTTCTGTAGAGTTTCTTTTTTACCTGTTGTTTCCTTTGCTGTATAATCATTTTTATTCTAAAGGAAATAAAAGTATCTGGGTAATCACTGTTATTATTTGGATCATAACACAGGTATTTTGCAGCTTATATTCAGACTCATCTTATTATAAAGGGCCTCATACAGAAAGCCATGAACTTCTGTATTATTTTCCACTGATGCATATCAATGAATTTCTGATGGGAAATCTGGCAGGATTATATTTCGTGAAAAACTCAGGTCAGAAGAATTATGATGTACCGGTAGTTATTATTTTCGGACTCTTATTATTGTCCTTAATTTTTGTTCCGCTGTTCTATCATAATGGACTGATGGCAATGCTCTTTATCCCTCTTATTATTTTGATATCCAAAAATAATGGGGCATTAACGAGGATATTTTCATTGAAACCTCTGGAATATTTAGGGGAAGCAAGCTATGCTGTGTATATTACCCATATCCCTGTTCTCTATATCCTGAGAGAGCTTTTAAAGTGGGGGAATTATAATTTTTCCATTGATATTGTATTCGGGATTTATATCGTAGTTCTTATTATAACCTGTATTCTGTTTTATCAATTTATTGAAAAGCCGTTAAGAGATTATCTGAAAAGGTTGAAGATCAGATAAAAATCTTTATTTTTGTAACAAAGCAACACAATTATGGAAATGAGAAAAGTTCCCGATATCTATATTCCAGATGAAAATCTGATATTGCAATCCATCTGCAAAAAAAATAATAAAAAGGTGCTAACTGCACTGGTAGAGTATCCATTGATGTTTTAATAAAAAAGTATATGTATAAAACATTTTCGGAGCTTAAAAAAGAACTTCGCAAAGATTCTGAGGGATTAAAGAACGTAAAAGTTGCCTTACTAGGAGATACTGCCACTCAGCTTTTGAATGTTGCTTTAAAAGGAACAGCTATTTCTGAAGGGATTAATCTTGAAATTTTTGAAGCCGATTTTGGACAGATATCCCGTCAGATTCTGGATCCTTCCTCGGAATACTACGAGTTTAATGCAGATTATACTATTATTTTTGAATCCTCTCACAAATTGTTGGGACAATACTATAAATCGTACCACTCACAGTCTGTTTTTGCTGAAAATAAGATCAATTATATTGATGAACTTTATCGTACCATCCAAAACAGGACAAAAAGCAGAGTCATCTATTGTAATTTTCCAGGCATTAACAACCATGTTTTTGGAAATTTTTCAAATAAAGTAGAATCTTCCTTTGTTTTTCAGCAAAATAAACTGAACTATCTTCTTTCGGCAGAATTAGCCATTAAGAATGATAATTTTTTTATTGCTGATTTGCTTTCCATTCAAGATAAATGGGGTCGGGATTTTATGTTTTCTCCCAATATTTATATCAATACGGAAATGGTTCTTTCTTTAGATGCACTCCCTATTATTGCTCATCATATGGTAAGTATCATCTCTTCTTTGGAAGGGAAATTTAAGAAATGCCTTATTTTGGATCTTGATAATACAACCTGGGGAGGAATTATTGGTGATGATGGTCTTGAAAAAATTCAAATCGGAAGCCTGGGAATCGGAAAAGCATTTACAGAGTTTCAATATTGGGTAAAAGCCCTTCAAAAAAGAGGGATTATTCTGGCTGTTTGCAGTAAGAATGATGAAGATAAAGCAAAAGAACCTTTTGAAAAACATCCGGATATGGTTCTTAAGTTGGACGATATAGCGGTATTTGTTGCTAACTGGGAGAATAAAGCAGATAATATCAGAAAAATCCAGCAGATTTTAAATATAGGATTTGATTCCATGGTTTTTCTGGATGATAATCCGTTTGAAAGAAACATTGTGAGAGAAAATCTTCCTGAAGTCTGTGTGCCGGAACTTCCAGAAGATCCAGCCGAATATCTGGAATATTTATACAGCTTAAATCTTTTTGAGACTGCAAGTTTTTCTGAGAATGATACCGAAAGAACCAAACAATATCAGGTTGAAGCACAGCGTGCCATTGCTTTGGAAAGTTTTACCAATGTGGAAGATTTTCTTGAAAGCATGAATATGGTTTCTGATGTTCAGTCTTTCAACAATTTTTCAAAGCCAAGAGTTTCTCAGCTCACGCAGCGTTCCAATCAATTTAATCTGAGAACAATAAGATATACAGAGCAGGATGTAGACCATTTAATAAAATCCGAAAATCACTTTACCATGTCCTTTACATTAGAAGATAAATATGGGGATAATGGGCTTATCTGCGTTGTTGTTATGGAAAGGAGAGATCCTGAAACTCTTTTCATTGATACATGGCTGATGAGCTGCCGTGTCCTGAAAAGAGGAATGGAAGATTTCACCCTGAATACCATTGTAGAAACCGCCAGAAATAACGGCTATAAATATGTAGTAGGAGAATATATTCCTACTGCTAAAAATCAAATGGTTGCAGATCATTATGAGAGACTTGGGTTTACCATGCAGGATGAAAGATGGATATTAGCCGTAGATGATTACACATATAAAAACGTATATATTAATAACAAGTTATAAACACATTGAAACATTATGAATAAAGATGAAATTTTAAGTAAACTGACCGGTATTTTTCGTGAAGAGCTGGATAATGATGAAATTGTACTGACTCCTGAAACCACAGCGGAAGATGTTGAAGAATGGGATTCGCTTTCTCATATTCAGTTAATTGTAGCTGTAGAAAAAGCCTTTGGAATACGTTTTACTTCATCGGAAATTAGAAGCTGGAATGATGTAGGAGAAATGATAGACTCTATAACTTCAAAATAAGATAGATTGAATGCTGCTTAATTCATACAGTTTTATATTTTTCTTTATTGCGCTCTATTTTATTTATTATCTCTGTGGAAAAACCTCTAAGATTCAAAATATAATTCTGCTCATAGGAAGCTATGTCTTTTACAGCAGCTGGAGCTGGGAATTTTTATCATTGCTGGTTGCTACTACAGGGGTTACTTATTTTATTGGGAATAAAATAAAATCTGCTCAAAAGGAGAAATCTAAGGTATTGTGGCTAAGATCGGGTGTTTTTATTGTTCTGATTCAGCTTCTGTATTTTAAGTATTTTAATTTCTTCATTGAGAATTTTAATGATTTTCTGCATCTTTTTGGAGTGAAGGATCAATTAGGGTTGCTGAAGATTATTTTCCCGATAGGAATCAGTTTCTATTCGTTCAGAATGATAAGCTATTTATTGGATATCAGGAATAATAAATTGAAGGAAATTCCATCTCTGCTGGATTATGCTGTTTTTATTGCCTTTTTTCCATGTATTATTGCTGGACCCATTGACAGAGCCACACCGTTTTTGAAAAATCTAAAAATAAAAAGAGAATTTTCTTCATCTCAATTTACAGACGGATTAAAGCAAATTTTATGGGGTCTTTTCAAAAAATTGGTGGTAGCAGATAATATTGCGGGGATTACTTCTCAGCTCTTTGAGTCCTATCATACTTTAAATGGAAGCGCTTTATTTATCGGAGCCGTATTGTACTTTATCCAGTTATATTCAGATTTCTCAGGGTATACAGATATGGCTATAGGTCTTTCTAAGCTGCTGGGTATTAAAATTCAGCCGAACTTTAATTATCCGTTGTTTGCACAGAATGTTGCCGACTACTGGAGAAGGTGGCATATTTCTTTAACCTCGTGGCTTACTGAGTATGTTTTTACCCCCCTATCTATTCACTTCAGGGATTATGATAAGTATGGGTTGATTATGGCCATTATCATTAACTTTTTGGTGGTAGGTTTATGGCATGGCGCCGAATGGCATTATATTGTTCATGGATTGGTAAGTGGTATTATGTTTATTCCATTGATTCTGAATGGGAAAATGAATAAAAAGATTAAGGCATCTAACAACTTCATTCCAACAAAGGAGGAAATGAAGAACATTCCTGTAACATTTATTCTTTTCGCTTTATTGATGATCCTTTTCTTTTCAAAAGATATGGAAATGGCTACGAAATATTATCAGGGAATTTTTTCATTATCATTTTTCCAGTTACCTAATTTCCCAATCCAGAAAGAAATTATAATAGTCACTTTATTTATGTTATTGCTAGAGTGGGGGAATCGGGATAAAGAATATGCTATTAAGGAAATTCTTGTAGAGAAAAATATTGTTTTGCGATGGGGCTTTTATTATGTTCTGGTGTTTTTGGTCTTTCTGTTTTATATTGCTCCTAAAGGGTTTATATATGCTATGTTTTAATATGCTATCAAAAAACTATAGACAAAATTCAGCAAGCTCAAGTATAATTTGAATTATGAAAAGATCACTTTTAAAATTGATGCTATTTTCTGTACTGCCTTTATTGGTATTAGGATATGCTATCTTTTTTTTAGCAAAAAATTCGGATGATTTTTATAGAAGATTTACATCTCCTCAACAGAACTCTTTTATATTGGGAAGTTCCAGGGCTGCATTGATGGATCCTGCTATTATTGACAATATACTACATCAAAAATTCCCAAATACAGGGATGTATAATTATTCCTTTACTTGGGCACATTCCCCCTATGGCCCTAAATATCTGGAGTCTATTGAGAAAAAAATAAAACCGGACACCAAGGATGGGGTTTTTATTGTTACTGTAGAGCCAACAGCTTTAATGATAGATAAAAAGAAACCGGATAGCCCGGAATTTTATATTGAAAATGATAAAAGTGTTGCAAAGACTTCAAGGGTTGCTATAAACCCCAATATTGAATATTTATTTGAAAGCTATGAACCTTCGATTACCCATGAGCTTAACAAAAAAATAATACTTCCTAAAAACATAGTTGGAGTACCTGTTATTTTGGATAATGGAAGATATTATCTGAAAATTATAAAAAAGACTGCTCCGGAAAAACAGAAGATGTCTAACAAAAAAAATATGAGGTTATTCCAGGAAAGGGTAGATGGTTTAAAGGTATCTGAAAACAGAATTCTATATCTTGAAAAGACAATTGAGTTTCTTAGTAACCATGGGAAGGTGATTATAGTAAGAATGCCTATCAATAAAGAACCTTACTCAATAGAAAATAAAGCGTTTCCGGATTTTGATAATCGTATGAAGGCTGTTGCTTCTAAAACAAAGGTTTCCTATATCAATTACAATATATTGGAGAATCAGTATCAATGGTTGGATGAGGTTCATTTGGATGAAAAATCAGTTGAAGCATTTTCAGCAGTAGTAGCCAGAGATATTTTATCACATTGATAGTAAATATTTTCTGGGATTCCTTTTAATATTGAAAAAACAGAATATGTAGAGTTTTCGTTAAAAGAATTGTAAATTTATTAACTTAAATCCTTGCTTTTATTTCTTGGAATGTCCAGAAAAATTAAAATAAAAACAAAAAATGTAATCCAAAGCACTCACCATGATTGAAATAACAAATGTTCCACTAAAAATAAAGAGGATTTTCTCAGGAAAGAACTCTGTATCTATATCGGTTTATAACAAATATAATATTGAAGCAGAAGTTATAAAGAAACAGGGAAATATAACCATCATTAACTTCTAAAAACACACGATGTTATTCAATTCAATAGGATTTCTTATTTTTTTACCAATAGTATTTTGTCTCTATTGGTTTATTTTCAACAGAAAATTTCAGGAACAGAACAGGTTGCTGCTATTGGCGAGTTTCTACTTTTATGCCTGTTGGGATTGGAGATTCCTTTTTTTACTCATGTTTTCCATTGGCCTAGATTATGTTTCAGGAATTAAAATAGAGAACAGTAAGACGAATCGGGAAGCTAAATTCTGGCTTACTCTGAGTATTGTTATTAACCTTGGTTTCCTAGGTTTCTTCAAATATTATAATTTCTTTGTAGAGAGTTTTGCAGACCTTCTTGATGGTTTCGGCTTCAAGGTCAACGTTTGGTTGCTTAGTATTATACTTCCGGTAGGAATTTCGTTTTACACATTTCACGGACTGTCTTATGTAATTGATGTCTATAAAAAAAGAATAAAAGCTGAGAGAAGCTTCACAGACTATGCTGTCTTTGTAAGTTATTTCCCTCTTCTTGTGGCTGGTCCAATAGAAAGAGCCACCCATCTTTTGCCCCAGATACAGCGGGAGAGAATATTCAATTATGAGCAGGCAGTAGATGGGATGCGGCAAATCCTGTGGGGCTTTTTCAAAAAGATGGTTATTGCAGATAACTGTGCACCGCTGGTGAATGAAATCTTTAACAATTATCAAACGGAAAGTCCCGGAACCCTTGTGATAGGTGCTGTTTTATTTGCTTTTCAGATCTACGGGGATTTCTCCGGATACTCTGATATTGCATTGGGAGTTTCAAGATTATTTGGAATAGAATTGCTGAAAAACTTTGCGTTTCCTTATTTCTCCAGAGATATTGCTGAATTCTGGCGAAGATGGCATATTTCACTTTCTTCATGGTTCAGGGATTATCTGTATATTCCATTGGGAGGAAGTAAAGGCGGGCTTTTGATGAAAGTCAGAAACACATTTATTATTTTCCTGGTATCAGGGTTCTGGCATGGGGCAAATTGGACGTTTATGATCTGGGGTGGCCTCAATGCTTTGTACTTTATGCCTTTGCTTATTATGAATAAAAACCGTCAGAATATGGAAGTCGCGGCTCAGGGTAAGTTTCTGCCATCCTTTAGGGAATGCGTTCAAATTCTGATTACTTTTCTGATTACCTGTATCGCATGGATATTTTTCAGAGCTGAATCTGTAAGTCAGGCGATTCACTATATCGGTAGGATTTTTAGCCGCGAATTGCTTTCTATTCCCCATCCATTACCAGTAAAAGTATTGGCTTTGATCGGGTTTATGATGATTGTGGAATGGCTCAACAGAGAAAAGTTCCACGGATTGGAAATTAAAAGATTCCAACCCTGGATAAGGCGTATTTCCTATTTGATCGTTATTTATATCATTCTCCGTTATGCCAATTTCGGGAATAATGAATTTATTTATTTTCAGTTTTAGCATGAAGAAGTTTTTAATTAAAATAGTGCCTTATTTTGTTGCAGTACTTATTGTATTTGCAATTCTTGGATCTTATGCAGATGGCAATACGGATGATAACTATATGCATTTTGCGGTTAAAAAACCACAGAATATCATCTTGGGAGATTCCCGTGGCTCTCAGGGAGTGGTTCCGGGAATTTTAAAAAATAAGCTTTCTGCCAATTTTGATAACTTTTCTTTGAATATTGTGCAGTCTCCCTATGGTCAGGTTTATTTTAAAGCCTTAAAAAGAAAATTAGATCCTGAAACCAAAAATGGTATTTTTATTTTAACAGTAGGTCCATGGAATCTTTCATTGAATAAGAACATTAAAAGCGAAAAGGACTTTCCAGAAGTACATTCTCCTCTGAATGATATGTATTTTTATGACAGATCACCCAATTATGAATATCTTTTGAAACATTATACGAGAAGCTGGTTTAAAATTTACAGCGAAAGAGCGGAGGCAGGAAGATCAAATAGTTTTCTTCATGACGATGGCTGGATGGAAATTACCATAGATATGAATGCAGATTCTGTAGCTGCAAGAACCCGTGTAAAGGAAATGGATTATAAAATTCTGGCTAATGCGGTAGAACTGTCGCCTGCTCGTTTAAAAGCTTTTAATGAAATTATTAATTATTTAAGAACAAAAGGTTCTGTTTATATTGTTCGTATACCAACATCCAAAAGCCTTACGACAATTGAGAATAAAAAATATCCCCATTTCAGCAAATTATTGAAAGATATAGGCCATAAACAGAATGTTAAGGTATTTGATTTTTCAAAAAATTATGCAGATTACGATTATACTGATGGAAATCACATGTATAAGGAATCCAGTAAGAAACTCACTGCTCAGATTGCAGATTCTATTGTAATGAGTAGAAGCCAATAGAGTTGTAAAATTAGAACAGGTTATTCCTAAAATTAATGTTATAAATCCCAGACCGGATGCTTTTATAGTCTGTTACAAGATACTTCAGAATCATCCCCCATTTTTTTAAATTGGGAGAGTTGGCAATCTGAAAACTTCGGTACATTCTGTTGATGTGAAGTTTTATATTCTCAGGAAGTGTAGCTTCGTTTTCAGCCCAGGCATCCACTTCTTTCCATAATAGAACACGGGTAGTTGCTGGATTTACCTTTTTAGAATCTACCAGTGTAATTCTGTTATCTTCGTGTACGCCTCTTACTGCAATAGCTTTATCTAAAATGCCGGGGTAGAGATTGAGATAATAAGACAGTCTGAACAAAAATTCTGTATCCTGATGCAGTCTTAGACTGGATTTAAATAAAAAATCCATTTTTTTCATTAAAGAATCTTTACGGATTGTTAATGCATCAATACTAAAGAGTCCAAAGCTTCCAAGCATATAGATTTGCCCTGGGAAAACGTCTTTAGGCTCATGTTTTTTATATACGGTGGTTAATCGGTATTCAAATATAGAATAATATTGTTCTTTTGCTTTTTCAGTGTAATAATGTACACCAAGCGCTCCATACACGCCTTCTACTTCAGGTCTTTTGAAAAGTTCTTTTTCGGCATCAAATCTGTTAGGAAGAAAATAATCATCTGCATCCAGGAACGCAATAAAATCCCCACTGGATTTTTCTATTCCCAAATTCCTTGTGGGACCTGCTCCATGATTTTCTTTATCCGGATGTTGATAAAGTTTTACTCTGTCATATTTTTCGGCAAGCTGTTTACATACCTTTAATGCTTGATCCGGCGATTTGTCTTCCACCAGAATGATTTCACAAACTTCATCAAACTGCAGAGCAGATTCCACCGCCTGAGAAACATATTTTTCGGCATTATAAACGGGAATAATTACTGAAATTTTCATTTTTTTGTTTACTTAACTTTTTATATCATATGTGTGTAAAAGCGTTGCAAGATAGTTAATTATAAAGACTTATTCCTGAATTTTTTCGTATTAAAAAATAGATGTATTCTTTATTAAAATTCTGATTCAAAAAGTCTGCTGAACAAAGTATTTTCAGACGGCTTTAACTAGGAATTTGCAAAGATTTTTTTTGATTTGTATTTTAATTTAAATTTCGAAAGTTTATGGTTATTGTTTTAAGAGATCAATGTATGCCGGAAATTGATATTGTATAAACCGGACCTTATGCTTTTATAATCGGTAAAGAAATATTTAATAATCATTCCCCATTTTTTCGGAAATGGAGCTTTTGCAATTTCAAAACTTCGGTGCATCCTTTTGATGTGAATTTTTACCTCTTCAGAAATCTTGCTTTCAGTTTGAGACCAAAGATCAACCTCTTTCCAAAGCATAGCCCTGGAGACGGAAGGATCTATGACCCGTAGGTCTACTTTTGTAATTCTGTTATTTTCATGTACCCCTCTTACCGCAATAGCTTTGTCCAGAATTCCAGGATAAAGATCAAGATAATAAGAAAGGCGGAACAGGAATTCTGTATCCTCATGAAGTCTTAAATGGGGTTTAAATAGGGGCTTTACTTTGCTCATTAAAGCTTCTCTGCGTATCGTTAAAGTATCAATACTGAAGAGTCCAAAAGGTCCCAGCATATGAAGTTGACCAGGAAAAACATCTTTAGGATCGTGTTTTTTATAAACAGTGGTCAGCCTGTCCCCAAATAGCTGATAATATTGTTCTCTTGCTTTTTCGGAATAATAATGTACTCCAAGGGCTCCATAAACACCTTCTACTTTTGGATCTTTAAATAATTCCTTTTCAGCGTCGAATCTATTGGGTAGAAAATAGTCGTCTGCATCAAGAAAGGCTATCAGCTCACCCGTTGCTTTTTCAATACCCAAATTCCTACTTGGGCCAGCTCCGTGGTTTTGTTTGTCTGGGTGCTGATAAAGTTTTATTCTTTCATGTTTTTCTGCTAGCTGCTGACATATCTGTAATGCATTGTCAGGGGATTTGTCTTCAATCAGAATAATCTCTTGCACTTCATCAAACTGAAGAACAGATTCTACTGCCTGGGAAACATACTTTTCTGCATTATAAACGGGAATAACTACTGAGATTCTCATTTCTTCTCCTTTTTACAATAAATTTAGAATTACAATTGCGTTTTTATTAGTACCTTTTGAATTCGAAATTTAAGCTTTTAATTTTATTTTAAGCTATTAAGATCTTCTTTTTTTCTATAAAATGATAGGAAACATCATAGACGTAACCAGAGTGATGATTTTAAATAATAAATTCTTTTTTTAAGTATAAAAAAATTGTAAAATTCTCCTTTGTGGGAAATTATTATTCCCATTTTGTTCCTGATTTTAGAAAGAAACTTGATGTGAGCATTAATGAAAATAAGTAAATCTATATTTTGTCCTAAGGATATTTGGATTTTTTAAAATAGCTGCCAACAATCCTATTTTTTTTGAAATACCCTTTTTTCCTGAAAGTTCAAATGCTTTTTTTTGGAGATAGATATGTTGTGTAATATCCGTTTCGAGGGATAAGGTATTAGCCCATTCGTAGAGAGAGTTCCAGAAAAGGAATTGGCGTTGGTTATATTGTGGAGAATACTTTATTATTTTAGTGATTCTGTTATCATCATGCATACCTCGCATCGCCACAGGAAGATCTATAATACCTGATCTTAGATGGCACAGATATGAAAGTTTAATGATGAAATCTGAATCCTGATGAAGGCGGAGAGCTTCATTAAATCGTAACTTTTTAGATTCAAGTGAATGTCTTCTTACAGTAAGGGCGTCTAAAGTGAAAAATGAGCCAAAAACCTTAGATGTAAATCCTAGCAGCCCTCTGAATACCTCCTTTCCTTCCGCCGCATAGTTAACAGTTAGAAGCTCACTATCATTAATATTGGACATGAACTCTTCCTTACCTTTCTCCGTAAGATATTCCGTACCAATAGCATTAAAAACACCATCTATTTTTGGGTCTTTAAAAAGTTCTTTTTCAGCTGTAAATCTATTGGGTAGGAAATAATCATCAGCATCAAGAAATGCAATGAAATCTCCGGTAACTTTATTCAGACCAAGGTTTCTGCTTGCCCCGGCACCATGATTCCCATGGTCAGGATGTTGAAAAAGTTTTACTCTATCATATTTTTGAGCCAGTTCTTGGCAAACCTGCAGAGCATTGTCAGGAGAACGGTCCTCTATCAGAATTACTTCATAGACTTCATCCAGTTGTAAGGCTGATTCCACAGCTTTTGATACATATTTTTCTGCGTTGTATACAGGAATAATTACAGAGATCTTCATTTTCATCTATTGTAGTAAGTGAAACGGTATTTTGTCTTTAATATTTCAGGGTTTTTAAGAGCTTCCCCCAAGATATTACAGTATTTGATGAGACCTTTCTTTAGAGCAAGATCAAATGATTTATAGAGTAAATAAATTCTTTTTCTGGCTTCAGGCGGAATCTGTTTGGAAATAGCCCATTCATTCAGGGATTTCCATAAAAGAAACTGTCTTTGATTATATTGCGGCGAGTATTTTACAATTTTAGTGATTCTGTTATCATCATGAATACCTCTCATGGCAACAGCTTCTGTTATATTACCTGTTTTTAAGTGACAATGATAAGCCAGTTTGATGATAAAATCCGAATCCTGATGTACTCGAAGATCCTTATTAAACCGGAGATGATGAGCTTCCAAAGAGGCTCTTCTTATAGTAAGTGAATTAAGATGAAAAGATGTACCGAAAGTTTTAGTTGTTAAACTTAAAAGCCCTTTAAATACTTCCTCTCCTTCGGTTGGATAATTGACTGTGCTAAGAGATGTTTCTTTAAATTTAGATTGAAATTCTTCTTTCCCTTTTTGTGTTAAATATTCCGTACCAATAGCGTTGAAAACTCCTTCTACCTTTGGATTTTTGAAAAGTTCTTTTTCAGCATCAAATCGGTTGGGTAGATAATAATCGTCTGCATCCAAAAATGCAATAAAATCGCCGGTTGCTTTTTCAATTCCCAGATTCCTGCTGGCTCCTGCACCATGATTTCCCTGATCCGGATGTTGAAAAAGTCTCACCCTGCTGTGTTTTTGGGTCAATTCACGACATACCTGAAGCGCATTATCCGGTGATTGGTCTTCTACTAACACTATTTCATAAACTTCATCAAACTGTAAAGCTGATTCTACAGCTTTCGAAATGTATTTTTCTGCATTGTATACGGGAATGATTACTGATATCTTCATGAGCCTAAAGGGGCGTAATAATTAGGTTATCATTAACGAACAGTTCCTGGCTGATAGCAAAGAATTCTTTTTCATGTATTCTGCTGTATACCTTAAAATTATTATCAAAAAAGAATTGAAGCAGGTCTTTAGAGGTATGATCTCCCTGTTCATCAATCGCAGCAGGACAAAATTCCATAAAGAAAATTGGTCTGTTTTTTAAGAAAATATCTTTGTTTTCCAGAATAACAACCGCTTCATATCCTTCAACATCCATTTTCACAACATCAAACTTTGCATCGGATATCATTTTATTCAAAGGCTCTATTTGTACATTAATCAGTTTTTTTCCAGGATTTTTGGTTTCAATAAATGAACTCATTCCTGCATGCCCTGCAACATAGTTAAATGATTTTACTGCAGAGGAACCTCCAATAGCTGTATTGAAAAGCTTGATGTTCTGGTAATTATTTTTTTTGATGCTCTCATTAAATTCATGATATACATCGGGAATAGGTTCAAATGAATAAACCTGTTGGCAGTAAGGGGCTAAAAGTAAGCTGTGCTGCCCAATATTGGCTCCTATATCCAACAATACCTTGTCTTTGGTAAGAACAGATCTTATATCATCAATGATATACTTTTCATAAATACCATTTTCAAAAATATAGAAATCAACGAAACCAAATTTTTTATTAAGATAAATCTTGGTCTTTCTATTATTATAATGAATGGTAAAGAGCTTACGATTATCAAGATACGAAATATTCAGCTTTCTTTTAATGAAGCGGATAGGTGTTTCTTTAAATAATATGCTTTGAAGGGATTTTAAGTAATTGGACATATGAATTTTTTTAGGTTTTGTGTTTAAAAATAATTTTAGCTTTATAAGTATGATTGATTATTATCTGCCCATAATGCAAGCTGTAAAAGATTCCAGTGCCTTTCATCCTTGTCAAGGAAATTCTGAGCTGCTTTAAAATCAATAAAATTAAATACCTTATGGTTCGGGTTTTTTAGTAGATCATTTGAGAAATTCATCAGGTTTTCTTCTGCAAACCAGCTCTTTACTCCAAGTCCGAATCCTTGTTTATGGCGTTTTCTGATGGTTTCTGTCCAATAAGAACCCATTGCTTCACGAAGAATAATTTTATCATTACTGTTATTCAGTTTCAGCTGATCTGGTAATTGAATACAAAATTCTGCAAAATCCATATCCAGGAATGGAGTTCTCACTTCCAAAGAATTAGCCATTGCCATTCTGTCGGATTTCACCATCATATTGGCAGGAACATAATTTTCCAGATCTACTCTCATAATATCGTTAAGGGAGTCAGGATTAGGCTTAAAACTATAAGTCTGCAGATAATCTGAAGAAACCCCCAAAAGATCACGTTCTTTCTTGTTAAATGCATTTCTTACATCATTCAGATGGAAATCCATAATAGATGAAAACTCTCCGTTTTTCCGGCTAAGGAACGAAGTTGGCCTTATTTGCTGGTATAACTTTAATCCGAATTGAGCGATGATGTTTTTATAACTGAAATGCTGTTTCAATTTATTTTCAACGGTATAAAAGTGATACCCTCCGAATAATTCATCTCCTACATCTCCTGATAATACAACGGTAAGATTCTTTCTGGCTGCTCTGCAAATTTCATAATGAGGGATAAATGAAGCATCTGCAAAAGGTTCATCAAAAAATGGAGATATTTTTAGTAAAGAAGCGACAAGATCAGATTTCTTCTCATGAACTTCTATATGATTGGTTTTGTATTTGTCTGCAATTTCCTTTGCATATTTCAACTCATTGTCTTTGTGGTCGTATCCGAAGCTGATGGTGGTTTGATGAGGTAAAAATTCATCTACTAACGCTACAACGGATGAGGAATCTAATCCGCCACTCAGGAAGCTTCCTACTTCTACATCTGCAATAAGCTGCTTCTTTACTGCATTTTTCAACAGATACAGAAACTCTTCTTTTGCATCGGAAAGGCCTATTACCCTGTCTTTGGCCGGCAAGCTATAATAACGGGAAACGGTGAATTTTCCATCTTTCCAGATCAATTGGTGTGCGGGTGGAAGTGTATAAATATTGCTGTAAATACTCTGATGAGAACTTACATACCCATATTGAAGGTAGTGGGAGAGTGCCTGGGAACTTACTTTAGGCTGGATAAGCCCAGAAGCTAAAATGGCCTTAATTTCTGAGGCAAAAATAAATTCATTGTTCTTCCCAATGGCATAATAAAAAGGTTTTTCTCCAAAGCGGTCTCTGGCACAGAATAACTGTTGTTTCTGCTCATCCCAAATGGCAAATGCAAACATTCCCGGAAGATCATGGATGAGGTTTTCCTGTTTTCTCTGATACATGGCAAGAATAACTTCTGTATCAGAACCCCCATGATAAGGATACGCTGCGTGTTGTCTTTTTATGTCCAGGTAACCGTAGATTTCCCCATTGAGTACAATACATTCATTTTTAGTATTGGAGAACATAGGCTGCTTTCCATTATCAGACAAGTCTATAATAGAAAGTCGGCGGTGGCCTAGTGCGGCATTTTCATAAAATTCATAGTGAGAAGAATCCGGACCACGATGAACCAATGCATCTGTCATCTTTCGGATTTCCTCCTGATAATTTCTGGCATTACTGCTTATAATTCCCGCTATTCCACACATAATATATTATTTTTCATCATTAATTTTCATTTTTTTGTACAGCTAATTTACGACAGATTCAGAAAACTTGGGCCTGGTTGAATCAATTGACTTCGTAAGCTGCTTAATTTTTCACTATCTCCTGCAATTTTTTTATACTTCAGAGAAAGTTCTTTGTATCGGGCAAAATTTCCTGTTATAAAATTCTTCAGCATACTTTGCTTTAATGATTTCTTTTCCCGCTGTAAAGCATCTGGCAGGCTAGGATTCAAAGTGTTGATTTCTACCCGAACATCTTCGTACTTGGTAAAATCTATTTTATGGAGAAGCTGTACTCCGTCATGAACCACCTTACTACCCGGAACCAGCAAAACTTTCTTTTGATGGAAATGAATTCTGTTGACGTACTCGTCATCTTCCCCATAATGGAAAAAATAAGGATTAAATCCTCCTATGGTTTCTATAGTTTTTTTCGGTAACAGCCAATGAGCAGCATTTACAAAGTGAATTTCGTAGTAAGGTTTTAAAGTCTGAAAATACAGATCTGAAATCATTCTTGTCTTTTCATAATTCTTGGCGATATACTGATCCAGAAAGATGTCAAGATATTTTTCTGACCCATCAATGTGAATAGGACTTATAATCCCGATTTCGTCTTTGTTGGGATGGCTGTTATATACTTCCAACATCTTTTCCATACTGTCTTCATAGAGCCACGCATCCTGATTCATCAGATAGAAGAAATCAGCCCCATTTTTATAAGCTTTTTCAATGCCTATATTATTGGCTTTTCCAAATCCGAGATTAGATTCGGACTGAGTGAAGTCTACTTCCGGGAAATGCTTTTGTATGTATTCCTGAGTACCATCTTTAGATCCGTTATCTATTACAAAGCATTTTACAGGAACAGATGATTTTCTTAAACTGGTAAAACATCGTTCTGCCCATTTCATGGCATTGTAGGTAACAATAATAATATGAATCTGAGGCATTTTTTAATATTTTTTTGTTTCGGATATTAAATAGAAACAGGTTTTTGTGAGCTTTTTTTAATCAATAAAAACTTTTTTAAATGTATCCATCACCGGATGCGGGAGAAATTTTTTATAAAGTTCTTTTGCAGATAAAGTAAGGTCTGCATCCAGTATAATATTCTGTAGTTCTTTACTGTCGTTGTAATAATAGGCCTGATCTTGTAAATGGGTGATATGGGCTTTTTCGGGAGGGTTGGCAAAAGCAATCACCGGTTTATCCATAATAGCAAATTCAGCAACGGTAATTCCGAAAGTTTCTCCTCTTTCCCGTGCATGAAGTAAGGCATTGCAAGTATTGATGAACTTTTGCTTCATGATAATATCCGAACTTGGCGGAAGAAAGATAATGTTAGACGGAACAGATTTCCACCATTTCTTTTTGATGAAAGAATCTACTCCCATAAAAATGAAATAGATATCTTTATATTTTGATGCTATTTTTTCAATAGTTTTTTGAGCAAAAAGAATATTAAAGCTAATATGGCCACCATAATATCCGAAAACCTTTGCATTCTTGGGAATGTTAAGTTCTGCCCTTAAATTCTCATGAGTTTGGGAATCGAAATTGACCATGTGGGGAACATAAGGATATTTTGAACCCGTCATCTCTTGGCTCAGCCATTCAGAAACATAGGCATATACGTCTCCATGAGGTTCAAAATGTTTGAAAACACTATGGATTACGGATTTACATTCCTTGGTATCTATACCATCTATATTTCCATTTTTAATAGCATAAAAAAGATCTATATTATCCTCACGGATAAGCTGATCCACTTCACTGAAGTCTGAATAACCATGTATACGGAATCTTTTTTCAAATTTTTCAACACCTAATGGGTGATTGGTCTTTGAATTTTTATTGTAGACAATTATAGATTCATTGCCCAGATATCTCTCATTGAAATCTGCGTAATCATATACTGCTATGGAAGTCCCTCTGTAGTTGAGTTCATCCTCATGGAAAAGAATCTTCATCTTTGGTGTGTTATTTAAATATATTTTTCAGTCTTCCTATGATCTTCTGAATAATGGTTTTCTTCGGATACTTGGTAAGGTCATTGTGTTTAAAAAGCCCTTCCCCTTGGGCAATCCTGAAGTTTTGCTTTACCCACCATGCAGCAATATTTCTTTCCAAAGAAGCTGTTTCTCCTGAGAAAGGGATAATGGTATCAAGTAAGAATTTTTTTCTGACAAGGTAAGGATTATTGGTCCAGTTGGCCCAGCGTGAGGTGGTAATAAAATACTCACCCTGTTTTTGTATTTTATCAGGAAATTCTACTGCAGGATCAAGCCAGTGCAGGGATTCCAGGAGGTGAGGTGAAGTACACTCATGCCAGTCGTCATAATAATTCAGCTCATTTCCTTTATGCCTGATGGAAATAAGAGGATAACCAGGTGTATTTCTGCTTCGGTAGCGTACTACATCAAAACCATTGTCAAGCATTTTCAATCCGCTTTTAAGACGGGAAAATACGGTTTCCTGATCTTCAACAAGTTCAAAGTCATGTTCCAGAAAAAGAATATTTTCGCAAGCTGCATTTTCGGCCAGCATTTTCATTCCTTTTCCGATTCCGATATTCTCTTTTAGTCCTATATATCTGATGTTATACTGATCTGCCAGTTTTTTATCGGACTCACTTACTTCCTGAAAAAGAATTACAATATCATCAATCATATCCAGAAGACCATACTTCCGATAGGACTTTAATGTATTTCTCAGTGTTTTTCCTGTTTTCCAGGAGAGAATGCAAATGCTGATAGGGAGTGATTTCAAAGGATTAATTTTTATTTACTACATTATTCATCAGTTCAATTACTTTCTTTGTGTAACTTTCCCAAGTTTGATCTTTTACTAGTTCATGCGCTCTTACACATAGTTTCGTATACTCCTCTTCATTCATCATAAGAATTGTTCGTATACTATCTACAATATCACTTACTTCAGTATTTTGAAGATAAATACCGAAGTCATTGTTCTCTCCATAATCTAAAGCAAAAGCTTCATAAGGTTTTATAATGATAGGCGTGTAGTAAAACATACATTCAATTGTACTAGAATATGCTGCCCAAATTTCGGAAGGATTTACAAGAATTTTTGCTTTAGTAATAAGATTATAGTATTGGGTATTTTGTTCCGGATCTCCCTTATCCAAATATTCATAACAAATTATATTTTGATCTGTATTTTGTAACAACAATCTATCTTTAGGAATATTAATTATATTTAAAGTTAAATTGGGGAAATCTTTTTGTAAAATTCTTACCGCTTCTACCAACTTTCTTGCCCCTAATAAATATTTCATCGATCCAATAAGCAGCAGTTCTTCCGATTTTTTTTTCTTATCTAAAATTTCTTGAATAGTAGGTTTATTAAAGTTTATATCATTAACAACATTACTGCCGAGGTGATGTACTTTTTTACCATGGCGTTCAGAAATTATTTTTTGTGCATCTTTAAAAAGTGAAATTACTAATTCGGAATTGTTAAATGCTTCATGTTGATATTTGATAAACCATTTTTCAAAGAAATAGGGTTTCCTCTTTAAGCGATCTAAGATAACCATGTCATAACTCCAATCGTGAAATAATAGCGATGGTGTGTTGCTGAATTTATTATAAAAATCGAAACTCAATATAATAACAAAATAAAGATCCGGGTTATTTTTTACAACCTTCTTGATCTTCTTATAAGCTAACATCCTTGAAATAGGAGTTTTAATAAATTCATATTGTTGACTCGGGAAAAATCGGGATAAAATTCTTCCTGGGTATTTATTCCATAATGTTTCGTATTTTTTTGTTGGTGAGAGGTCTACACGCAGAATTTCATATCCCTGCATTTTTAAATTTTCAGAAAAAAGAAACGGTACATTAGACCAGGCTTTTGGAGAGTTTGAATCTCCGTAACAAACAAAAAGAATTTTTTTACTCATTTAGAAATTTTTATATATTTAAAAATGGGTGTGACGAGTTGATGATTTTTTGGCGATGCTCATGAATTTCTTGTAAGCGAGGTAAAAAATATTGATTCATTTCACGTTGCTCAATACGCTCTTTTGTATAACCTTTTAATGCGAATTTATAAAAATCCCTTAATAATTGCTTTTTTATTTTTATAGGATCAAATTCGAATGCAGGATTCATAAATTGGGTTTGTTTTTGTAACCTCAATGAAAGCCATTTTTCTTTATAAGCGTCCTCGGGACTTTGAAAAGTTTTATGCTGTTTAGTATCATGAACCACAAGGCTATCCAGACAAAGTATAACTTTCTTTTTATTATACAAAACACGATTTAAATAGTCATAGTCTTCGCCATAGTGGAAATAAAACGGATTGAACCCCCCAACGATTTCAATGGTAGACTTAGGTAATAACCAATGTGCAGCGTTTACAAAATCTATTTCGTACCATTTACTTCGCTGTTTTAAAAATAGGTCAGAAATTAAGCGGTTTGTTTTGGCATATTTACCCAGATAATTTTCAAAATGGAGATCTAATTTTTTTTCGCTTCCGTCTAAATGCATCGGACTTATGATACCGATTTGCTCTTTGTTGGGATAATGATGATAAACTTCCAACAATTGTTCCAGGCTGTCTGGGAAAATCCATGCATCCTGATTCATTAGATAAAAAAAATCGGCTCCTTCTTTATAAGCTTTTTCAATACCAATATTATTCGCTTTACCAAAACCTAAATTTTCCGGAGACTGAATAAAATCAACTTCTGGAAAGTTGGTTTTAATATAATCCTGAGTACCGTCCGTAGAGCCGTTATCAATAGCGATTGATTGTACCGGAATATTGGAGTTTCGTAAACTGGTAAAACATCTTTCTGCCCATTTCATGGCATTGTAAGTTGCAATAATAACATAAATATTAGCCATCTTAAATATACTTTCTGGTTAATGCTTCTAAATATTCTGTTGGTGTTTTTTCTGAGAAAAAAATCATAATATTTTCATCAAAATCTACTTGGTAGAAATCACCTTCATCGGTTTCATGATAAAGTCCTTTTTTATTGGTTTCTTTTTCAATGGCATTAATGATCTGCTTTAAATCGTAATAATAGGGAAAGGAAAAATTAATGGTCTTATTGTGAGCCTGTAGTCCCTGAGATTCTACAAATCTGCAGATATCATCAATATCTAAAAGAAGTCTTCTCGCTTTAAGGTGCAGTGTGAATTTATTATTGTTGCCAATCTGTGTTTTAAGAAAGTTGAACAGTGTATTGGGATTTCCGCCTTTTCCTACAATATTTCCAATTCTCAGGATGAGGTAATTACCAATATTGTTTTCTATGTAATTTTCAATTTCTTTTTTGTGAATGACATAAGGGCTGTTTTGCTTGGATTGGTCATGAATGCTCAGGGTAGAAAAATAGATCAGTTTCTTTTCTCTGTTATCTTCATACACTGTTTTTAAAAGAGAAGATTCTCTTTCAAACTCCGAAGCTCTCGTTTCAAGGGAGTTTGAAACTCCTGAGGCAAAAAAAATAATGTCTTCTCTGTCATAAGATTTTACAGCGTTTGCTATAATACCGTTGCCAATAATCATATGTTAGTTATTTCATTAATTGTGTTATAGAGGGAATAATATTTCATATCTGAAAAATATAAAATATTTATTTCAGGTAATCAAATATATGAAAATAGTATTTCATTTTGAGTTTGGTAATCACCCGTTCGAAAAAAGAAATATTTTTGAGATAATTTTTATACTGTTCAAGGCAGTATATGATGTGTCCTTTTTCAAGCTCAGTATTTAAGCTGAGGCCTTTAATTGTTTTTTTAACAAAAGGATGCCTTTGAAAGATGGTAAATAAGGTTTCTCGGGTGAAGATTGGTTTTTCAGAGGGTTTAAAATGGGAAAATGTTTTATAGCCGATACTTTGTTTCGGATGTATACGATATTCTCCTAAAATTTGGTCCTCTGCCCAAACGGCATTTTTATCTGCGGCAAGCAGCAAAAGCTCATAATCGTGAATGATAACCGGATTGATTTTTTTAAGGGGAAGATGTTCCTTCAGAAAAGTATTACGGATGGCCATACTCATTCCGGGAAATAAATTACCCTGATATAAAATTCTTTTGATGATATCTTGTGGCTGTGTAAATGTGCTTGGGCCAGTAGAATCTAAATCCCAATAGGTTATTTCTTCTGAAGGGTTAATGGCTTCACCGAAAAGTTTAATGTTATGACATACAATGTCAATATTGGGATGTTTTTCAAAAATCTCAATAATTGCAGAGGTTTTATTTGTAAACCATCGGTCATCCTGGTCACAAAGAAAGACAATATTTCCGGTGCACAGGGTCATTGCTTTTTCAAAATTGCCTACATAGCCTAGGTTTTCCGGGTTTTGATATACTTTGATAATGTCCGGAAACTGATTTTCATAATGTGAAATAATCCTTAAAGTGTCATCGGTAGAGCGATCATCACAGATGATGATTTCATATACGGATTTCTTCTGGTTGAGAATACTTTCCAGCTGTTCTGCGATATATTTTTCACCGTTATAGGTACAGAGGGCCACGGATATTTTCATCGGTTGAAGATATTAAAATTTTATACAACGTAATAAGAAGATTCTTGTTTATAGCAAAGTTTTGTTTTTTCAAATGAAATGGATAATTAGGATATGCATTAAGGTATTCTTCCAGAAGCTCTTTTTCTTTCATGTGAAATTTTTGGAGTTGTGTCATTGATGCTTCCTTTTGTAATTCCTTTTTTATCAAATATTATCTGAAGCAAAGCTGCTTCAATTTCAATTCTGTCTGCTTTTATTTTGAAAAAGTTTATAATAGTATTTTTTCAAATTCAGATAGCCGGATATAAACCTGCCGCCTGTTATTTTATTAAATTCAGATCTCATTTCAATAAATTGAGAGGAGCGTACATCAATGATGTGATAAGCTAACCGGTCATGAACATCATCACCATACAATTTTTTTAATATAGGGAGAATCTTTATTCTTTGATGAAGAATTTTGTATAGATCTGAAGACATACTATTATTATTGTCTTCTTTACGGTAATGGGCCAGTGGTTCATCTACCAGAAGAACCTTTGGATTATCTCTTGTAACATAAATCCACATCAGCCAGTCTTCACAGCTTTTTAAGGAAGTATCAAAAAGGAATCCTTTAAGAAGCTCTTTGGATATCAGCGAACAGTGAATCGGTATACTGAATTTTAGATCCCATCCGAATACGATCTCTTCAAAAGACAGGTATTCCTGCTCGACGCGGTTATAACCGGGATCATGAGTATGGTTTCTGTAAATGGTAAATTGACTTACCATTAATGGGTATTCTGAATGATGATTCAGACTTTTTGAGAATTTTTCACGATGAATCATGTCATCACTATCTAAAAACTGGATGTAATCTCCCTGTGCTTTTTCAAGTCCTGCATTTCTTGCAGAAGATAGCCCACCATTTTCTTTATAAACATAACTGAAGCGAGGGTCTTTTGTAACCCATTTTTTTGCTGTCTCTTCTGTGTTATCTGTAGAACCATCATTGACAATAATACACTCCCAGTTTTGATAGGTCTGATCAAGAACAGATTGAAGGCATTCATCAAGATATTGGGCCTGATTGTAACAAGGTACGATAACAGATACTTTGGCAGTCATAATTATTGAATTTTTGCTTCTTGGTTTTTAAGTGCGTTTAATAGGTATTGTTCATAATGGCTTATATTCTTCTCAAGATCATGTTGAGATAAGAATTTGTCAGTTTCCAACTGTTGTAACTCTTCTAACTTGTTGTTGGATAGAATATAATGAGTGTGTTTTGCTAATTCTGAAGGGGTATAAAAATAAGGCGGAATAGATGTTTCATTATCAATAGGCTTTATCGAATTATTTCCATCAATATTGTCCAGAATAATAGGAATATTGTTCATGCATAATTCAGTGGCTGCATAGCCTACGTATTCATAGATAGAAACAATCCATGCAAGGGAAACATTTTTTTCTTTAATGCTTTCCAGCATATTTTCAGCATGGCCCTCAAATGAGATATGATTAATAAGTCCTTTATTTTTGATGATTTCCATTAATTCTTGATGATAATCAGGATCCTGGATGTGACCAAAAATCTTAAGTTTTACCTCAGAATTTAAATTTTTTAAAACCTCAAAAGCTTCCAGGATTTTATCAATAGGTTTAATTCGATTGATTCTTGTAAAGACTCCAATATTAAATTCCTTCTGTTCTAGGATCTTGTTGTAGTTTACGGGTGCTAAATCATGAACATTAATGGATAACGGGAATCCAAAGGTGTTCTTTATTCTGACTTCCTGAGCCTCTATTTCTTTTAATTGATATTCATCAGCGTATACAAAATTATATGCAGTTGAATTTTTGTCATAGGCCTCATAGATTTTGAAATCACGATTAAATTGGGCCTGATGGCACATCAAATGGGTTTCAAAATAAATGTTAGGATTAAGATTATTTTTTATATGATGAAAGAATAAGGCATCCACCAGAATTACAGCGTCAAAAGAACTGAGAAGTTTATTGAGCCTTTTGTGATACAGGCTGCTTCTTCTATACCTGTTAATTCTGAACAGGATATAATTTGAAATTTTTTTGAAAGGAAGACGATGGATGAATTGAGGCTGAATTTCTCCTGGTCTATGAAGATTGGTGTGAATTTTAATCCCCAGTTTTTTAAGTTCAAAATAATAAACGTGCGGAAATTTTTTATTTATATGAACATCAGCAGTGGTTAATACCTCCACATCAAATAATGATTTGTCTATATGCTTTACAATTTCAAAAGTATATTTTTCAGATCCTGCTTTTTGTAATGAATTGGTTACAAATAAAACTTTTTTCCTTTTTAGCATTTAGAACTTGTTTATGACTTCAATTATGGTAGATATATCTTCTTCATTCATTACTGAAGATATAGGGAGACTTAAAACTTCCTGATGTATTTTTTCACTGATAGGGAATGAAAGGTTTTCCCATTCTTTATAGGCTTCCTGTTGGTGAGGCGGAATAGGGTAGTGGATCAGAGTTTGAACTCCATTTTCTGTAAGATATGCCTGAAGTTCATCTCTTCTTGATGATCTGATGACAAATACATGCCATACATGTTCCTTTTCATTTTCAGGATATTCAGGAAGAATGATGTCTGGATGGGTAATTTCATTGATGAAACGTTGGGCAATAATTCTTCTGCTTTCATTTTCACGATCAATATATTTCAATTTTATATCTAAAACGGCAGCCTGAATTTCATCCAATCTGGAATTTAATCCTTTGTAAATATTAACATACTTCTGATTGGAGCCATAGTTAGCTAATGCTCTGATCGTCTTAGCCAAATCGTCATCATTAGTGGTAACAGCACCGGCATCTCCCAGAGCGCCTAAGTTTTTACCTGGGTAGAAGCTGAATCCGGCAGCATCTCCAAGATTTCCGGATTTTATATCATTCCATTCAGCACCAATAGCTTGGGCATTATCTTCAATGATTTTAAGACGATGTTGGTGAGCAAGTTCTTTAAGCTGATCCGAAAAGACAACCCTTCCCTGTAAATGCACAAGCAGAATTCCTTTTGTTTTAGGAGTGATTTTTTCCTGAATTTTGGAAATATCAATATTGTAAGTATTGATTTCCGGTTCTACCAAAACAGGAACTAATCCATTATCTGAAATGGCAAGAATGGAAGCAATATAAGTATTGGATGGAACAATGATTTCATCACCGTGACTCATCACACCCAACTCAATATAACCTCGAAGAATAAGGCGAAGGGCATCTAATCCATTGGCTACTCCGATGGCATGTTTTGCTCCAATATAATTGGCAAGATTAGCTTCAAAACTCAATAGCTCCTTACCCATTAAATACCATCCGGAACGGAAGACATCTATAAGCTTAGCCTCTATTTCCTGTTGGTATTCTAAATTAATTTTCTGAAGATCTAAAAACTTAATCATTAGCGTTTGTATATAGTATTTCTCCGTTATTATTAATGGTTCCTCTTTGTTTTGCAGGATTTCCAAACCAAACTGTATTGGCAGGAACATCTTTTGTTATAACACTTCCTGCACCAATTAGAGCGTTTTCTCCAATGGTATTGCCTGCAATGATTGTTGCGTTAGCCCCAATAGAAGCACCTTTCTTTACGAGCGTTTTGCTAAATTCTATGGGATATTGTTTAGAACGTGGAATCAGGTCATTAGTAAAGGTTACATTAGGACCAATAAAAACATTATCCTCTAAAGTAACTCCATCCCATACCTGAACTCCCGGCTTTATGGTGACATTATCTCCAATTACAACATCATTCTCTATGAAAACATTACAGTTGATATTACAATTGCTGCCAATTTTAGCGTTTTTTAAAATAACACAAAACTGCCAGATCATTGTATCGGTACCAATATTTTCAGTCTGGACATCTGCCAGAGAGTGTATTTTATAATTCATTCTGTATCTTTAAAAAAGTATCATAGTCTCTCACATAATCTTTTTCATTATAATGGTGAGAAGCTAAAACCAAACAAATTGCTCCCGAAGAAAAATTAATTTCCGAGGCCCAGATTCCTGGAGGAATGTGTAGACCCAGATCGGGGCGGTTGAGAAATACCTGTCTTTTAAACTTTCCGTCATCCAAAGATACTTCAAAGCTTCCACTTGCTGCAATCAGAAACTGATGACACTCTCGATGGGAATGTGCTCCACGACTTTCGCCACCTGCAATATCATACAGGTAAAAGACTCTTTTCACATTAAAAGGAAAGTGTGAATCATTTTCAACAACTGTTAGATTACCTTCATCGAAACCAACTTTGCCCAAATCGATTACACTGCAATCAAAAACTGAAACTTTATCTTTCATCTGTAAGTTGTTTAAATATTTCGAAATCCCTTATGTAATCTTTCTCATCATAAGATTTATCAGAAACAATGAGTGCCAGAGAGTTAGTTGAGAAATTTTCCAGTCTTCTCCAATACATTTTAGGAATGTATAACCCGTAATAGGAACGGTTTAATGAATAAACTTTCTCTTCCTTTCCATCATGTATAACCACATCAAGGCTTCCTGATAAAGCGATGATCACTTCCTGTTGTTCTTTAAAAGCATGGCTGCCCCTCAGTTCTCCTCCCGGAACATCATAGATCCAATAGGTTCTGGCAATTTCAAAAGGAAGCTGATTAGGGTGTTCTAAAAATGAAAGATTTCCACGCTTATCATATATTTTTGGAAACTGTATTATCTGAGGTATCATGGTGTTTTTACATTATATTCAAAATTAGGTCTTGTAATCCCAGGGTATATATGCATTTTGCTTCCTACCTTTACATTTTCAACTTCAAAACCAACAGAGTTATCAAGAATAAACAAGGCTTCAGTCTGGTCTTTTCCGAAAAATAGTTTGAAGTAGTAATTTCCGGCATTTAATAATCCTGCAGGAATATCGAACTCAATAGAATACTCTCCAGTCTTAGAATCCTGATTTTTGGTAAGGATTTTTCCTACATGGAAAACAATAAGTTCTTCATAATTTCGTAATTCAAATGTTGCATCAAGATTGATATTGGGACGGTAATTATGGAAAACCAGTTTAACTCTTATTCCAGAATTAATATCAAGAAGTTTACCCTGCAGAGCAGATACGGAAAACTCCTTTATTCTAATGTTTTCATTTCCTATGGCATCATCAAGGTTTCCATTATATTGATAATGAGAGGTAGATGCACTGTTTTTTTGATATTCTATAATGGTGCTCAGCATATCTCCTTCATACTCCAGAGTTCCCTGAGTGAGAAGAATGCCTTTGTTGCAAAGCTCTTTTACAGCGGTCATATTATGACTTACAAAAAGGATTGTTCTTCCTTCTCCTTTGGCAACATCATTCATTTTTCCTAAACATTTTTTCTGAAAATCGGCGTCTCCTACGGCAAGAACTTCGTCTACAATTAAGATTTCAGATTCCAGGTGGGCAGCAACAGCAAATGCAAGACGTACATACATTCCCGAAGAATATCTTTTAACAGGGGTATCAATATACCTTTCAACGCCTGAAAAATCTACAATCTCATCAAATTTACGTTTGATTTCTTTTCGGGTCATCCCCAGAATAGCTCCGTTTAGAAATACATTTTCGCGACCGGTCATTTCAGGATGAAAACCGGTTCCTACCTCTAATAGAGAGGCTATTCTACCGTTTGTATAGATCTTGCCTGTGGTGGGTTTAGTTACTTTACTTAAAAGTTTTAGCAGGGTAGATTTTCCAGCACCATTTCTCCCTATAATTCCTATAGCATCTCCTTGCTCAATTTCAAAGTTGATATCACGGAGTGACCATACGTAGTCAGAGTTTCCTTTTGAGGTTCTGTCATTAGCTTCCCCAATCTTTAAATAGGGGTCTTCTTTGCCTCTTACCTTATGCCAAAGCCTGTTGAGGTCATGAGAAAGAGTTCCTGTTCCCACTTCCCCCAGGCGATATTGTTTTGATATGTTTTCTGCTTTTAAAGCTAGCATTTTTTTCAGTTTTAAATTTTTATTCTAGTGTTTTTATCTTCAACTATACTGTATCCATGAAGGTTTTCTCTACTTTGTTAAAGGTAATGACTCCTATTACTAGAAGAATCAGAATGATAACAGTACTGGCCACCAGCATTACCGGAGAAAAATCTCCCACTCCTAGCCAACCATATTTGAAACATTCAAAAATACCCGTTAGTGGATTGAATTTTGCCAGCTTTTTGAAATACCCCGGAAGCATAGATACCGGGTAAATTACCGGAGTAGCATACATATATAAGCTTATGCCGAATGTTAAAAGCATACTTAAATCCTTATATTTTGTAGTAAGTGCTGAAAATATCATTCCAACCCCCAGAGCAAAAAGAGCCATAAGGATGAGTAAAAAAGGAGTTACTAAGAGCCACCAGTTGGGAGAAATTTCATTGTTGATAAAATAATATACCCATACAATCAGGAATAAGATAAACTGAACGCTTAAACGCATCAAGTTTGAAATAACAATCGAAATGGGTGTTACCAATCTTGGGAAATATACTTTACCAAAGATATTGGCATTTCCTGTAAAGGTTGCTGTAGTGCCCAGCAGGGCTCCGGAAAAATAATTCCATAAAGTAACCCCGGAAAGATAAAATATAATGCCGGGAGCACCATCTGTAGGCAATTTCGCAAATCTTCCAAAAATAATCAGGTAAGTGATTGTTGTAAAGATAGGATTGATAAAAAACCAGATTGGTCCCAAAATGGTTTGCTTGAAGCTTGATATGAAGTCCCTCTTCACAAACATGTAAATAAGATCCTTATATCGCCATACTTCCTTGAGTTTTAAGTCAAATAAAGAGTGATTTGCTTCAATGGTTTCTGTCCACTTTTGCTGTGGTTCATTCATCTGTGTAAGTTTTTACAAATTTATAATAATTAATTCTTACCGGATTTCCTAGTTTGTAAATTTTTGTTTACATAAAACTAAAAAATAACAACTAATATATTGATATTTGTTATTATGAACAAAAACTATTGACTATAAAGCCAATAGTTTGTAAAGTTTATAAATGATATGGTTATTGACCAACGAGTTGTTTCAAATACTGACCGTAGCCACTTTTTCCATATTTTACTGCTGTTTCCAGTAATTTTTCCTCATTGATGAATTTATTTCTGAAAGCAATCTCTTCAATACATCCAATCTTAAAGCCTTGTCTTTTTTCAATAACACTTACAAATTCAGAAGCGTCGTGAAGAGAGTCAAAAGTTCCTGTGTCCAGCCATGCTGTCCCCCTGTCCAGAACACCTACTTCAAGTTTTTCATTTTTCAGATAAACATTGTTGATGTCTGTGATCTCCAATTCTCCTCTTTCAGATGGTTTTATATTTTTAGCGATTTCCACTACATGGTTATCGTAAAAATATAATCCAGGAACTGCGTAGTTAGATTTAGGCTTTAAAGGTTTTTCTTCAATAGAAACAGCTTTAAAATTATTATCAAATTCTACAACACCATACCTTTCAGGGTCTGCAACGTGGTAAGCAAAAACAACACCTCCATCCGGATTAGTTTTGTTTTTTAATAAAGTCCCCATTTCAGAACCGTAGAAGATATTATCCCCTAAAACAAGTGCTGCAGGATCATTACCTATAAATTTGTCACCCAAGATAAAGGCTTGCGCTAGTCCATCCGGGCTTGGTTGTACAACATATTCTATATTACAACCTATCTGAGAACCATCACCCAATAGTTTAATGAACCCAGCTTGGTCATGCGGAGTGGTAATAATCAGGATATCCTTAATTCCAGCTAAAAGTAAGGTGGATAATGGATAGTAAATCATTGGTTTATCATAAACAGGCATTAATTGCTTGCTTACGGCAATGGTTAGAGGGTAAAGTCTTGTTCCGGATCCTCCGGCTAATATTATTCCTTTCATCTTTTTTATTATTTGGTATTCTCTATTGCATAGTCCATCTGATTTTTGATATTGAGATCGATAGCAGGAGTCATTAAAAGAGCGGAGTTGTTTTTGGACAATTGACCTCCAATACTTTTATGAAACTTTATCAGCTCTTTTAAATGGTCTTCTGATATAAAAGAGAATGAACTATATAACGAAATTTTAAAATCATCAAAATTGAAATTGCTGATGATGGTATGAGCCTGTTCTTTAGTGAGTAGTTCTTTTGGGGGATCTACACTGTAATCGAACATTTTTAGCTCAAGATATTCTTTAGCATAATTGATCAATGCTCTTTGGTAATGAGATGCTTCTATAAACTCATCTATCAGCCGTTGCTTTGATGAATTGGACATCGCTGGCGGAGCTGGCAACTCCTGCGCAGATATCAGATAAGAAAACATTACAAAAAGCAATGATGCAATATACTTCATTATTTTAGTTATACTGGTTTTCGTAATATTTTTGATAATCTCCGTTGGTTATGTTTTCCAGCCATTCTTTGTTTTCAAGATACCAGTCGATCGTTTTACCTAATCCTTCTTCAAATGTTACAGATGGTTTCCAGCCTAATTCTTTGTTTAATTTATTAGCATCAATAGCATAACGTTTATCATGGCCAGGTCTGTCTTTTACAAAAGTGATTAGCTTTTCAGAGTGCCCTTCAGGTTTTCCTAATTTAGCATCCATTTGCTTAATTAATTCTTTTACCAGATCAATATTTTGCCATTCGTTGAATCCTCCGATATTGTAAGTTTCTCCAGTTTTAGCTTCATTAAATATCTGGTGAATGGCTCTTGCGTGATCAATAACAAATAACCAGTCTCTTGTGTATTTTCCATCTCCATAAATAGGTAAGGGTCTTTCGTTAATGATATTGGAAATACAAAGTGGAATTAATTTTTCAGGGAAATGGTTGGGTCCGTAGTTATTTGAACAGTTTGAAACAATAAACGGCATTCCGTATGTATTTCCATAAGCCCTTACCAAATGATCTGAAGCCGCTTTTGATGCTGAATATGGAGATTGTGGATCATAAGATGTTGTTTCAAGGAAGAACCCTGTTTCTCCTAAACTTCCGTATACTTCATCTGTTGAAACATGGTAGAATAGGTTTGTTCTTTTTTCGTCCGGGAATCTGCCATGCGTGTGATCAGGATTTAATGTCCAGAATTCTTTGCAAAGGTTAAGAAGATTTGCAGTACCATTTACATTGGTATTGATAAATGCCATCGGATCAGTAATACTTCTGTCAACATGGCTTTCTGCAGCTAAATGAACAACTGCATCCGGATTATATTTTTCAAAAACCCTTCTTAATTCTTCAGGTTTTGTAATATCTGCTTTTTCGAAAACATAATTAGGTTCATTTTCAATGTCCTTTAGGTTCTCAAGATTTCCGGCGTAAGTTAATGCATCAAGATTGATGATGGTTATATCCGGATTGTTTTTTACAAATTCTCTTACAACATGGGATCCAATGAATCCTGCTCCTCCCGTAATAATGATATTTTTCATTTCTTTATTTTGTAATTGTTTTTCTGCCTATACTTTTATAATAAAACCCATTTTGCTCTGGGATTTCAAGTGGATACATATTCCTTCCATCAAAAATAACTTTATTTTTCATTTTATTAGCCATAAGTTCAAAATTAGGATTTTTGAATTCCGGCCATTCTGTAGCAATAAATAAAGCATCTACATCTTCCAGTGCATCATACATTCCTTTAGCATATTGTATTTTGTCTCCCAGAAGTTTTTGTACATTGTTTTCAGCAACAGCATCATAAGCTACTACTGTTGCTCCTTTTTCTAATAAAAGAGCAATGTTATCTAAAGAAGACGCTTCTCTGATGTCATCTGTGTTGGCTTTGAAAGCAAGTCCCCACATTGCGATCTTTTTTCCTTCAATATTCCCCCCGAAGTATTTTTCAATTTCAGAGACAAGGATTACCTTTTGTGAAGTATTTACGTTTTCTGTAGCTTCCAGAATCTGGAAGTTGAAATTTTCCTGTTTTCCAGATTTTATAAGGGCTTTTACATCCTTAGGGAAGCAGCTTCCACCATATCCGATTCCTGGGAACAGGAATCTGTGCCCGATTCTGTCATCACTGCCCATTCCTAATCTTACTTTATCTACATCCGCACCCACTTTTTCACAGTAGTTGGCGATTTCATTCATAAAGGTAATCTTTACAGCTAAGAATGAATTGGCCGCGTATTTTGTAAGTTCAGATGATTTTTCATCCATGAAAATAATTGGGATCCCTGTATTGGTAAATGGCTGGTAAATTTTAGCCATAATATTTTTAGCCTTTTCAGAACTAGCACCTACAACTACTCTTGAAGGGTTCATAGAATCTTCAACAGCAAAACCTTCTCTTAAAAATTCAGGATTAGAAACAACATCAAAAGGAATGTCCGTTTTAGAAGATATGGCTTCCCTTACTCTGTCTGCAGTACCTACAGGAACGGTGCTTTTGTTCACGACAACCTTGTATTCGGTCATCATTTCTCCAATGTCATTTGCTACCTTTAATACATAGGAAAGGTCTGCTGAACCATCCTCGCCGGGAGGGGTAGGGAGTGCCAGATAGATCACTTCACTTTTGTCTAAAGCTTCTTTTAAATTGGTGGTGAAAAATAATCTTTCAGATTGGATATTTCTTAGAAACATCTCTTCAAGGTTCGGCTCATAGATGGGAACGATGCCGTTTTTCATACCTTCTACTTTTTTTTCATCAATATCAACACAGTATACTGAATTGCCAAGTTCTGCAAGCGTAGTTCCTGTAACTAACCCTACATAACCTGTTCCTACAATCGTTATATTCAAAATGTTTGTTTTTTAAATTCAAAGACAAAAATAATAAAAATACCTTCATGTGCTTGTTTAATTTAATGTAAATGAATTTCGGTGTATTTGCTTGATAATAAGATAATTTTGCATTTTTGGAAAAAAAGCGTATATTTGCAATGGATTTACGGAAAAAATGGGAAGGCTTCGCAAGAAAGCCTTTTTTCGTACTGTAAATCAAGATAAAAGAATGTATGGAGTTTAAGAAAAGAATTGAAGAATTATTAAATGAATTCCTTGAAGCTAGAAAAGATCTTTTCCTTATAGATCTTAAGATTTCTGCAGGGGATGATGTTACAGTGATTTTAGATGGAGATAATGGAGTTTCTTTGCAGGACTGTCTTGATGCAAGCCGTGCTATAGAATTCAATATGGATCGTGAAGAGCATGACTTTAGCCTTCAGGTGATGTCTGCAGGATTAAGCGAGCCATTAGTAACACCAAGACAGTTCAATAAAAATATAGGAAGAGAGATTGAGGTGATGTTGGAGGATTCTTCTAAAATTGAAGGAGAATTGTCAAAAGTAGACGAAGAGAAGATCACTCTTGTTTTACGTTACCGTAAACCGAAAGACATTGGGAAAGGAAAGGTGGATGTGGAAGAGGAAAAAGAAATTCCTTACACTGATATCAAAAAGGCATTAGTAGTAATTAAATTTTAAAAAAGAAAAAAGAATAGATGGATAATATAGCGTTGATTGAATCCTTTGGTGATTTTAAAGACGAAAAGGGGATCAGTAAGATTGATCTTATGGCAATTATTGAGGATTCACTGAAGACACTTTTGAGAAAAAGATTCGATTCAGATGACCACTTTGATGTGATTGTAAACCCGGATAAAGGAGATTTTCAGATATTTTTGAATAAAACAATTGTAGAGGACGAAATGTCTGAAGATGACGATTTGGAAATTGAAATTTCTGAAGCGAAGAAGATTGACCCTACCTTCGAAGTAGGTGAGGACTTTACAATGGAAATTCCTGTTGCTCAGTTGGGAAGAAGAAATATTCTTACCCTCAAGCAGATTCTGGCTACAAAACTTCAGGAGCATAATAATGCAATGCTGTACGAACAGTTTAGAGATAAAATTGGTGAAATTGTTGTGGGGGAAATCCATCACATCCGTCACAAACATGTAATTTTGTTAGATGACGAAGGAAACGAATTCATTTTACCAAAAGAAAACCAGATCCCATCCGATTTCTTTAAAAAGGGTGAGAATATCAGAGCTATTGTTGAGACAGTAGATTTTAAAGGTTCAAAACCGCAGATTATTATTTCCAGAACTGCACCTAAATTCCTAGAGAAATTATTAGAGCTGGAAATTCCTGAAATTCAGGACGGAACTATCATTCTTAAAAAAGTAGTGAGAATTCCGGGAGAAAAGGCGAAGATCGCAGTAGATGCTTATGATGACAGAATTGATCCTGTAGGAGCTTGTGTGGGAGTGAAAGGATCCAGAATTCATGGAGTAGTAAGAGAATTGAGAAATGAAAACATCGATGTTATTCAGTGGTCTAAAAACCCTGAGATTTTGGTGAAGAGAGCTTTAGGTAATGTTACGGTTAATAAAATTGACATCAACGAAGAGGCTAACTATGCGTTAGTATATACTCCTGTTGAAGAAATTTCTAAAGTAATTGGAAAACAAGGACAAAATATCAGACTGGCTTCTTGGTTGTCAGGATATGAGATTGATGTTTATAGGGAGTCCAGCGAGGATGACGATGTTGAATTGAGAGAATTTAATGACGATATCGAGCAGTGGATTTTGGATGAGTTTAAGAAAGTAGGCCTTACGACTGCAAAATCAGTATTGGATAAAGAAACTGAGAGTCTTTTAAATATGGTTGACCTTGAAGAAGAAACAATTGAAGAGGTTAAACGTATTCTGAGAGAAGAATTTGAAGATTAAGATGTGAAATAAATCTTAATAAGACAGTAAAAAGGAAATACTTTAATTTTAAAAATTAAAAAACAGTAAATAATATAGATGCCAAAAATTAGATTAAATAAAGCGGTTAAGGAATTCAATATTTCGATGTCCAGATTAGTAGAGTTTTTACAGTCAAGGGGGTTCGAAGTTGAAGGCAATCCTAACGCTCAATTGGAAGAATCGGCATATTCTGCATTGGAAGCTGAGTTTGCCAAAGATGGCGAACAAAGAAAGGCTTCCCATGAGGTGGTGATCACTAAAGTTCCGGAAGAAAAGCTGGAAATTGAAGAGAAGAAAACCCCTGAAGTGATAAGAGCTAAAGCAAATAAACCAGAAACTAAAATTTTAGGTAAAATAGATTTAGAACCTGCTAAGCCTGAAGTTGAAGAAATACCTGCTGCTCCTGTAGCAACACCGGTTGAAGAAAAGAAAGAAGTAATAGTGAAAGAAGAACCGGAAGTTAAAGCTGCTCCTGAAAAGCAGGAATTTAAAGTTTTGGATAAAATTGATTTGTCTCAGATAGAATCTAGAAATAGACCTGTGAAAAAAGACAAACCAAAAATGGAGGAGAAAAAAGAAGAAGCAAAACCGGTTGAACCTGTAAAAGAAACTCCAAAACCAGTGGTAGAAGAGAAAAAAATAGAAGCTCCAAAAGTGGAGGCTGAACCTGAATCTCAGGAACCTCAAAAAATTGAAACTGTTTATCAGAAACTGGACGGTCCTAAGATCGTAGGTGAAAAAATTGACTTAACTCAGTTTGCTCCAAAACCAGGTGCTGGTGCTAAAAAGAAAAGAAAGAGAATTGAAAAGCCAGGTGGTGGAGGTCAGAATAACCAAGGCCAAGGTGGAAACAATCAAAACTCTGGAAATAACCAAGGTGGCCAAGGCGGAAACCGTCCACACAATAATAATGGTGGTGGACAAGGTGGAAACCGTCAAGGTCAAGGTGGACAAGGAAACCGTCCACCGGGTCAAGGAGGAGGCCAAGGTGGAAACCGTTTCGGAAATAACCAAGGAGGAAACCGTCCAGGTGGCCAAGGTGGTGGCGGCTTCAAAAAAGGAGGTCAAAACAACAGACCTGGTCAAAGAGTTATGCCAGTTGAATTAACTGACGAACAAGTTAAAAACCAGATCAAAGAAACCTTAGAAAAACTTACCAACAAAGGAGGTAAATCTAAATCTGCAAAACACAGAAAAGATAAGAGAACTTACCGAAGAGAGCAAGATGAGCGTCAACAAGAGCTTGAAGCACAAGACAGAACTCTTAAAGTAACAGAATTCATTACAGTAGGTGAATTAGCCAGCTTAATGAATGTTTCTCCAACTGAAGTAATTTCTGCATGTTTCTCACTTGGGGTAATGGTTACCATGAACCAAAGACTGGAAGCAGATACCTTATTATTAGTAGCTGATGAATTCGGTTATAAAATTGAATTCTCTGATGCAGATCTTGAAGATACAGAATCGGAAGATGAAATTGATACTGAAGAAAGCTTAGTATCAAGAGCACCAGTAGTTACTGTAATGGGACACGTTGACCACGGTAAAACTTCATTACTGGATTATGTTAGAAAAACTAATGTAATTGCAGGTGAATCCGGAGGTATTACTCAGCATATCGGTGCTTATAACGTGAAACTGGAAAATGGTCAGAGAATTACATTCTTGGATACACCTGGTCACGAAGCGTTTACAGCGATGAGAGCAAGAGGTGCACAGATCACGGATATTGCGATTATTGTAATTGCAGCCGATGATGATGTAATGCCACAGACCAAAGAAGCAATTGCCCACGCGCAGGCTGCACAGGTACCAATGATTATTGCAATCAACAAAGTTGATAAGCCAAATGCTAACCCAGATAACATTCGTCAGCAACTTTCAGGATTGAACCCTCCGGTTCTTGTGGAAGAATGGGGTGGAAATGTTCAGGCGCAGGAGATCTCAGCTAAGTTTGGTAATAATGTAGATGTACTATTGGAGAAAGTTTTATTACAGGCTGAAATGCTTGAATTAAAAGCAAATCCTGAACGTACAGCAAACGGTGTTGTTATTGAAGCATCTCTAGATAAAGGTAGAGGTTATGTGGCTACAATGTTAGTACAGACCGGAACCTTAAGAGTAGGAGACTATGTAGTAGCAGGTAAAAACCACGGTAAAGTAAAAGCTTTGCTGGATGAGAGAGGGAAAAACCTTGCGGAAGCAGGTCCTTCAATTCCGGCAACAATCTTAGGATTAGACGGAGCGCCAACAGCTGGTGATAAATTCCGTGTGTATGCTGACGAAAGTGAAGGTAAAGCTATTGCAAACAAGAGAGAACAACTTCAGAGAGAACTTTCTATCAGAACGAAAAAACATACAACGCTTGAAGAATTAGGTAGACGTATTGCTTTAGGAGAGTTCAAAGAATTGAACATTATCCTTAAAGGAGACGTGGATGGTTCTGTTGAAGCACTTTCTGACCAGTTACAAAGATTATCAACAGAAGAAATCAGCGTTAAAATTCTTCACTCAGGTGTAGGACAGATCACAGAATCTGATATCAACTTAGCGGCAGCATCTGATGCTATTATCATAGGATTCAACGTAAGAGCTGGTGCTAATGCAAAAGACCTTGCAGACCGTGAGGAAATTGAAATCAGAACATATTCTGTAATCTATAAAGCAATCGATGAAGTAAAAGAAGCAATGGAAGGAATGCTTTCTCCGGAAATTCAGGAGCAGGTAATAGGAAATGTCGAGATCCGTGAGGTATTCAAGATTTCTAAAGTTGGTTCAATTGCTGGTTGTATGGTTCTTACCGGAAAAGTAACAAGGCAGTCTAAGGTACGTCTGTTAAGAGATGGTATCGTGAAATTCGACGGAGAGCTTGAAAGCTTGAAGCGTTTCAAAGATGATGTAAAAGAAGTAACAAAAGGTTACGAATGTGGATTGAACTTAAAAGGTTATAACGATATTGAAATCGGAGATATTCTTGAAGTTTACGAAGAAGTAGCTGTTAAGAAAAAGCTGAAATAATTTCAGATAAATAGATAAAAAAAGTCGTCTCATTGAGACGACTTTTTTTTTGCTTATACTCACTTTGTTAAAGTGTTTTTTATAAAATACCCCAAGTTCGGAATCATAAAATTAAGGATAATAGGCTGTAAGCTGGAAGAGAGAGGCTGGAAGTTACTATCGGAACTACAATTTCTGACGTTGCCGTAAAATTTGATGAAGCAGTCTTTAAAGGAAGAATAAATTACATGGTTTTAAGTTTTTTTTAAACCTCAACTTACTTACTTCTCCCAGCTCCAGGCTTTCTTACTTACTAAAAACAGAAATATCTTAATCCGAACTCAGGTTAAAATAAATCGAAACTCTTTAATAAAAAATTTTAGTTTTCAATCCACGCATTTGTGGTATTTCTAATCTGTTTCTAGATATGAGAAAATGTTAAAATAGTTTTTTACTGATAATAATGTTGTTATGCGATTAATGAGTTGCTTAATAGGATTTTTAACTGAAAAAAGAAGATATATCATGTACTATATAAAACTTTGCATATTGCTAAAATTGATTAATTTTTTTTATTTTAAATATCTATTTAGCTGAAAATTAGCACTATTATAATTTAGATTTATTATAAATAATTTTTTTTACATCGAATTATTAATTGTTAATTCCTTTTTTGGAAGGTTTATTTTTTATTTTCAATAATAAAGGTGTGTAAATATTGTGAATCTTTCTGTTTTGGAGGGGGTGTTTCTATTGTATTGTGAATGAAAATCACTAATCTGTGCATATAAAATTTGCTAGTGTTAATATTTATTAACATATTTGCCTCTAAAATATATTAAAATTTGTTAATATGAATGTTAAACTACGTGTATTAAGTGCTGGAGCATTGTTCTTCTTGGGGCAAGCAGCTTTTGCGCAAAAAGCAAAGAAAGATACCATAACTTCAAAAACAATTGATGAAGTTGTTATTACAGGATCTTATGGTATTAAACAAATACCAGAACAGGTAACCGGATCCGTGGGAGTAGTGAAGGGAGATATTTTGGATAAGCCAACTGCTGTTTCGCTAGATAACTTATTGCAAGGACAGTCTCCGGGATTAATGTCAACTGCTAGTAGTGGACAGCCTGGTGCAAATTCTATTACATTAATTAGAGGTCTAACTTCCCTTACAGGAGATAATAATCCTTTATATGTTATTGATGGAGTTCCAATCCCATCAGGAGATATTTCTGGATTGTTAGCTTCTCAAAGTGCATTGTCAATGATTAACCCAAGTGACATTGCTGATATTAAAGTATTGAAAGATGCAGTTGCAACAGCACTATACGGATCAAGGGGTGCGAATGGTGTAATCTTAATTACAACTAAATCTGGGAAGAAAGGAAGATCTCAAATAAATTATACCAGCGAATTAGGAGCATCTGATGTTGCTTTTGATAAAATGAAGATGCTAAACGCTGAAGAGAGTACTAAATTATTTGGATTGTCACTTTATAATTCTGGTGATGCTTCATCTCTTCAAGAAGGTTATGATATTGCAAAGTCTGAGTTTGGATGGGATGGAAAATCAGATACAGATTGGAATAGCTTAGTAAGACGTAAGAATCCATTTTATACTAGACATAACTTAAGTTATTCAGGAGGATCTGAAGGTTTCAATATCTTTGCATCATTAGGATATTTAAAGCAAGAAGGTTTAGCTAGAGATGCCTCATTTGATAGATATACAGGAAGCTTAAGAGCTGACTGGAAGGCCAGTGATAAATTAAACCTTAAGTTTAGTACGAACATGGCTAGAACGGTACAAAAAGGACCTACAGATGGATCTTCTTTCTCTAACCCAGTGTTCGCGGGACGTATTATGTCTCCCACTCAAAATGCGTATAACGCTGATGGGACATATAAGGTAACTGATTTGTATTTTACAAACCCAACCTTTAATCCAGCTGCTCTTCAGGATAATAACATCAATAAAGGAACATTTAATAAAGTTTTATCAAGTGTAGATTTAGATTATAAGTTTTTACCAAATTTTAGATTTAACTCAAATTTTGGTATAGATTACACTACATCTTCAGAAATTACATTTTGGAATCCTGACTTTGGAGATGGTTTGAATACAGGAGATCCTAACGGAAACGGAAACTTATATAACGCTGTTAGAAATAGATTAACTTGGAACTGGTATAACTTTGTTCACTACAGTAATGTTTTTGCAGAAAAGCATGATGTCAACATTTCAGTAGGTACAGAAAGTACACACAGAAATACTGAAGCAATTGATATGGGAACTCAAGGATTTGCCAGTGGTGTACGTCTTCCTTATGCGAATGCAGGTGTGAATCCTGTATCATCTAGTTCTAGTGCAACAAATACTGCCTTGATGGGGTATATTGCGAGAGCTAGCTATACTTATGATAAATTCGTAACAATATCCGGGTCAATTAGACGTGATGGTTATTCAGGATTTACAAAAGAATGGGGAACATTTTATGGGGTAGGTGCAAGTGTAGATGTTTCTAAATTCATAGGAGATGGATTTGTTAAAAAACTTTCTGTAAGAGGAAGTTATGGGGAAAATGGTAACCCGGCAGCAGGAGCTTATGATAAATATGCTCAAGCAGCATTAAATGGAGCTTATTTGTCGGCAAACGGAAGTTTCTTATATAATGCAGTAGGTGTTGAAGGGGTGAACTGGGAAAAATCTGTTAAGAGTGATATCGGATTAGAATTTACTTTAGGTAAAAAAAGCTTCTTAAAAGGTACATTTGATATTTATAGAAATAAAAATGCCGATTTGGTATATAGAGTTCCATTGCCAGGAAGTATCGGGATTCCTAATTATACATCCAACATCGCTAGTCTAATCTCTAAAGGGTTTGAAGCTTCATTAACAGCAAGAATTCTTAATAATGAAAACTTCAACTGGAGTGTAACTGGTAATTATAGTTATAATGCTGGGGAAATCTCTAAATTGAATAATGATGGTGTTATTCAGCCAGGAGGATTAAAAGGATGGGCTGTAGGACATAACCCTACAGAGTACTATACAAGATTATGGGCTGGAGTTGATCCTAAGAATGGAGATCCATTATGGTATACAGATGATACTATGACTAAGACTACGAATAATTCAGGTCTTGCAAAATTATCATTTACTGGTAAAAAATCTCTTCCAACGCATATGGCAAGTTTCATAAATGATTTTAATTATAAGAATTTTAAGTTATCATTTATGTTTACTTATCAGGGAGATTACTATGTGTATGACAACTGGGCGTTTGTATATGGAAGTGATGGAGCTTATGCTTATTTAAATCAATTAAGTAGTACATTGTATGATTCTTGGACACCTGAAAATCCAAATGCTTCTAGACCTAAATATATTTATGGAGGAAATAAAAACTCTACAGCTGCATCTACCAGAGATTTATTCAAAGGAGATCACATCAGACTTAAAAATATTGAAGTTGGGTATAGATTTAATAAAGATTTCTTGAATATCAAAGGACTTAATGGTCTTTATGTATATGCAAGAGGGGTGAATTTATGGACATATGCATTTGATAAAAAATTATATTTTGATCCGGAATCTAACTCAAATGCGAATGCAAGTGTAGCTGCTAATTTAGGGGTCTATGACCAAACACAGCCAAACTTGAGACAGTATATTTTTGGTATATCACTAGACTTTTAAAAAAAAAAAATGAAAAATTATAAATTAAAAATAGCTTTATTAGCATCAACGGTTTTCTTTGCTTCTTGTAGCAATGACTTTTTAGATGAAAAACCTACGACTACTCTCCCTTTAGAGACGGCTATAACGAGTGAGCTTACTCTTAAGACTGCAGTTAATGGTTTATATAATATGATGCAGAATACAGGTGACTTATCATTAAATAGTTCTCTTGTTACACAATCATCTTATGGTGGTCTTATTTTAACTTTTAATGAATTATTAGCAGATAATGGTTTTGTAGGATTAAAAAATTCAAACAGATTTTCAACTACAAGAAGTAAAGACTTGTCTTTTTATGTAGCTACGAACGGAGATGTTGCAAATTTATGGAATTCATTATATAGAATTATTAGTAATGCCAATTTGGTTATAGAAAAAGATGGTCAAATTGGAGATGATTTAAATACTTCAATTAAACCTGAAAATTATTTTGCACAAGCTTATACTGTTAGAGCATTAGCATATCTTCAGCTAGCTTCATTATATTGTGATAACTATGGAGAAACTAACCAAGAGTTAGGATTGCCATTAGTTGATAAGTTTGATATTCAGGTTAAGAAAAGTAGATCAACTGTAAAGCAGACTTATGATTTTATTTTAGCAGATTTGAAGAAAGCTGAAAAAAGTATTCTTACAGTTTATCCTGATTCACCAGCAGGTGAGAATAGTAAGAGACTTACTTTAAATGCATTAAACATGATCTATGCTAGATATTACCTTGCTGTTAAAGATTATCCTAATGCTCAATTATATGCTGAGAAAGTATTGCCTAATTTTAAAGGGTTGTCTATTGATAAAGTGAAAGATTATTTTAGCGTAAGTTCTGAAGGAGAATTAGACGAAACAATTTTCCAGCTTGATAATAATTCAAAAGATTTACCAAGTTCTAATGATGGTTTGTTGGCAACGTGGTCATCGGCAGGGACTTATAAACAAAACTTTGCAACAAGAGCTTTCTATAATAAGCTTGGTAGTGATGATGTTAGAAAAGATACTTGGTATCAGAATAATACATTTGTACAGACTTTAGGTGATAATCCTAAACCGATTGACGTTTTGAAGTATACATCTTTTGAAAGAGATATTGTAGTATTCAGAAGAAGTGAGGCTGTATTTATCAGATTAGAGGCGCTTTATCACACTAATCCAGCTCTTGCTCTTACTGAGCTTAATACTTGGGTTAAAACAAATAGAGCTCCTTCTTATGCTTATGCAGGTGCTGGTTCAGCTCTATTAGATGAAATTCTTTTCCAGAAAAATGCTGAATTATTCTTGGAAGGAACTAGAAGAACTGACTTGAAGAGAAACAACATTGGGTTTACAAACTCACAGACTCAGGTTGCTATAACTTCAGATAAAAAACAATTTAGATTTTTGCCAATTCCTCAATCAGAGTTGAACAACAATCCAAATATGGTACAAAATCCTGGTTACTAATCAAACATAGTATTATATATAACCCCTGCTCACAGCAGGGGTTTTTTATTTACTATTATTTCTTATTTTTGCTGAACAATAATGAATAATGAAGTATATCCTTTTCATAATCACTTTCTTCGGCTTCGCTGCCAATGCACAGGTTGTTAAAACAGAAGATGTTAAAACATCCAAGAAACCTGAAGATACTCTGGTCATAGACTCCGGGAAGAAAGATTCCTTGAAAATTTTCAAACCTACCATCAATGATTATCAATATCAGACTCAGTTTTCAGAAAAGAAAGTTTTTGATACGGTAATGACTTTTGATAAAACGTATATTTTTTCACAATATAATAACAACGATAACTTCGGAAGAGTACAACCTGCAAACATTGGGTCAGGTTTTAATCCATTGGTGTTTGAAGTAAATGCAGAGCAAAATTTATCTTTGTTGCCTTCCAATAAATCTTATATGATTCTTGGAGCAAATGATGTGAAGTATTACGATGTGAAAACACCCACGGCAACATTTATCTATCATAATGCAATGAGAAATGGAGCTGCATTAAGATCAACGTACACTCAGAATATTGGAAAAAGATTCAATTTTGCGATTGAATATATGGGACTTCGTTCTCAGGGACTTTATAGAAATTCCCTGTCTGCGAACAACAATACTATATTTTCAGGACATTATGTTTCGAAAAGTGGAAACTATGAATTGTTTGCACATTACCTTCATCAGAATGTCAACAATCAGGAGAGTGGGGGAATTACAGAAGATAACCTGTTTCAAAGTGGAGACAGCAATTATAAAAACAGACAGAATGCCCAGGTTTATCTTGCATCCACAAGTTCACAGTTTGCTTACAGAAGATATTATCTGAGCCATCAGTTTACCCCTTTCAATGCTGAAAAGTTTCCATTCCGTATCAGGCACACAATTTTCCATCAGGGGAATAAATATTATTATAATCAGGGAGGGCTGGAAGATTATTGGTATGAGACAGCAGCTGATTTAGTCAATGGATTTCCTTTGACAACGAAAAAATATTCCAGCAATCTGAGCAATACTTTAAGTTTAGTTTTTGATAATGAAAAATTCAAGTTAGATGCAGGAGTTCGTTACCAGATGATTAAGTTTGGAATCAATGATATTGTAACAATTAATAATGTGCCTTTTCCTTCAGAACTTAAAGAAAGCAGAATTGGGGCTGTAGGTAATCTACAGGTGAAACTTTGGGATAAAGTTCAGTTGAACTCATTCCTTGAGTTCTCAAACGGAAGTCAGTTTAAAAGTTACTTAAGAACTACGAATAATCTGAAATTTGAGCCGATAAAAGATTATTTTGTGAATGCAAAAGTAAACTTCCAGAGTGCTTATCCATCATTCAACTACTTATTGAATACTTCTGTGTATAATAACTTCAATTATTATCTTGAAAATGCGAAAAACCAATCTGTAATGGAACTTGGTGGAAGTATTAATCTTAAATGGTTTAAAACAGAAATCTTTGCGAACTATTTCAGAATCGATAATTATACTTATTTTGACAGCAGTCACGCTCCAAAACAAAGCGAAAATTCATTGAATATTTCTCAGATTGGAGGAGATGCAACTTTCAGTTATGGAAAATTCCATTTGAATACAAGATTGCATTTCCAAAATGCATTAACCAATAAAAATCTGCTTCCAATGCCAAGTTTTGTAGGGAGAGCTAATTTCTTTTATCAGACTCAGGCATTTAAAAAGGCGGCAGAAATTCAGGCAGGGCTTAAAGTATATTATTTCTCTAAATTTAATTCCAGAGAATACTTCCCGGTTCTTAATGAATATGTTCTTGCTGGCAATAATTCGTTTGCTATCGGAGGGCAGCCTATTGCCGATTTATATATTAATATGAAGGTGAAAAAAATGTTCTTCTTTATAGAAGGACAGCAAATTGGAACTGTTATTTCTACTAACAAAGCTTATGCATTTCCACATTATCCGGTCTATGATTTCAGACTGAATATCGGAATTGTGTGGTATTTGTTCAACTAAAAACTATACAGGTTGAAAACAATTAATAAAATATCATTTAATGATATAGAAAGCATACCTCAATTAGTAAAAGATTTTTTGAATCAAGATATTGAGGGTTTTGAAAATAAAACATTTTCTGTGGAGCATTTCAGCCAGCAGATTCACCTAAAAAAAGATTCCTTTTCTTCAGAACAGAGGAATATATTGTCTAATGTATTTGAAAAGCAGTTATCAGAGCTTACTCTTTCTTCAAAACAGAAAGAAAATATTGAAAACCTGAAGCTGCCCAATACTTTTACCATTACAACCGGGCATCAGCTGAATTTGTTTTCAGGACCGGTTTTCTTTGTCTATAAAATTTTACAGACCATAAAAACCTGCACCTATCTTAAGGAGCATTTTCCGGACTTTAATTTTGTTCCGGTATATTGGATGGCTTCTGAAGATCATGATTTTGCCGAGATCAATCACTTTAAAACGGAAAATAATTATTATGAGATTAATGAGAAATCCGGTGGACCTGTAGGAAGGATTAAGATTAGCGACACTTACTTTATTTCTGAATTTGAAAAAGAATTCAAAGATTCTGTTTTCGGTACAGAACTGATCTTAATGCTGAAAGAAGCCTATAAGGTTGGAAATACTTTGACACAGGCTATCCAGATTCTGGTGAATCGTCTTTTTTCAAAATTTGGATTATTGATATTAGACGGAGATTCAAAGGAGCTTAAAGAACAGATTAAAGATGTCTTTAAAGATGAGCTGCTAAATTTCAGTTTACAGGAAACTTCAAAAGATAAAGTGGATTTCTTGACTGACAAATATGGAAAAGTTCAGGTGAATCCTCGTGAAATTAATCTTTTTTACCTTTCTGAAACAAGAGACAGAATTGATTTTAATGGACAGAAATATTTTGTTGTAGATACAGATATTCAGTTTACAGAACAAGAAATCATCACTGAGCTTGAAAATTATCCTGAAAAATTCAGTCCGAATGCTTTAATGCGTCCGGTATATCAGGAAAAAGTATTGCCGAATCTTGCCTATATCGGAGGGAATGCCGAAATTATGTATTGGCTGGAACTGAAAGATTATTTCTCAAAATTAAATATTCCGTTCCCAATCCTGATTCCAAGAAACTCCATGCTTTTCCTGAAAGAGAAAACATTGGGGAAAATTGAAAAACTTGATCTTACAATAGAAGACTTCTTCCAGAATTTTACAGTAATTACCAACCGCAAGATTTTAAAAGATAATTCTATTTTAGAATTACTGGATAAAAAAGAAGAAATGTTCACCAGCAGCTTTGCTGAATTAAAAGCATCTGCCGAAACTACTGAGAAATCCTTTGGTAATATGGTGAAAGCAGAAGAAGTAAGACAGCTGAAATCATTTAAAAGAATGAAAAAACGCCTTCTTCATGCTGAAAAAATAAAGCAAAACGAATTGTTGGAAAGGCTTGAAAATCTGTTTTTAGATGTACACCCTTCCAAAACATGGCAGGAAAGAATTTATAACTTTAGTGTATTCTTTTCAGATGAAGGCTATCCATGGCTTGAAAATTGTTTGGAAGAGATGGTGGTTCAAGATTCCAAATTAATAATTGTTGCCATTTAATTTTAAAGAAGTATTTTTGTAAATTATAATTATCGAATATGATAAAGAGGTTTTTTATTCTTTCCAGTTTATGTATGGTTTTGGGAGTTTCAGCCCAGAAATCGCATACCGTTGTACAAGGTGACAATCCTTACAACATTGCAAAGAAGTATGGAATAACTGTAGATGAATTGCTGAAGCTAAACCCTAAACATAAAGATGGCAAGCTGGCTATCGGAGATGTTTTAACCGTAAAAACAGAAAAAGCAGCAGCTGCAGTTGCTCCTAAAACTGTTGCACCTGAAAAAGTGGGTACAATTGCGGGAACTCCGGTGGGTAAAATTATTTTGCAGCCTAAGCAAACAATCTATGGAATTACAAAACAATACAGAATCTCTGAAACAGATCTGAGAAAACTGAATCCTGAATTGGATTCTCACATGAAGATCGGGGATGAGATCACATTGCCTCTTACCAGTATCAAAAAATATGGTGGAGATCAGCCTACAGTAACGGCAACAGCAACAAAACCTGTAGAGACTCCTGTTGAAAAAACAGTAACAGCTACACCTACACCTGCTGTAGAAGGAGAAAATTACGTGATCCAGGCCAAAGATAATTATTACAGAATTACAAAACAGTTTGGAATCAGCCAACAAGACCTTTATACTTTAAATCCAGGATTGGAAGAAAAAGGATTAAAGCCTGGTGAGACTATCAAAATAAAAAGATCAAATACAGAAACTGTAGTTGAAACTACCAATTCAAAAGCAAAAATGGATGCAGGGAATGATAATCCTTCACCGGCTTCCAATAATGTAGTGATTGGTGATGACTATGTTACCTATACCGTTCAGCAGGGAGATACTGTATTCTCCATTGTAAATAAGTTTGGAGTAAGTATTGATGAATTAATCGCTCTTAACCCAGATCTTTCAAAAGGATTGAAAACTGGTATGGTTTTAAGAATCAAAAAGCAGGATCCGGTATACGTTAAGAAAAACGGAGATGCATTAAGTGTAGTATTGATGCTTCCTTTCGGATACAGTACCAACGAAACTCAATACAGAGGCATGGCTCTTGATTTCTTAACAGGTGCTAAACTTGCTATTGAAAGAAATGCAAGAGGAGGTCAGAAACTGGATGTGAAAATTGTAGATTCAGGGAATGAAGCTTCTTTCAAGAATTCTCTAACGCAGATCAATCCTGAAAATACAGATCTTATTATTGGTCCATTCTTTAAGTCCAATGTAATTGACGTATTAGATTTTACTAAAAATCAAAAAATTCCTGTAGTTGCACCATTTGCCAATACACCGGAATTGTACAACTATAACAATTTGATTATCGTTGAAACAAATAATCAAACCTATGCAGATAAACTTGTAGAAGAAGTTAAAGCAGTATATTCAGATCAAAAAATATATGTAGTAACAGACGCTAAAAAAGAAAATGCAAACTACATTAAATCAGGTCTTGAAAAAGCAGTAAAAAATCCTAATATCGTTATTGTAAACTCTCCGGCAGATATTCAGCTGGATCAAAATATGATGACTGGGCAATCGGCACCGGTAATTGCTGTTTTAGCCAATGAGGATATGGGTGACGTTTTTGCAAATAAAGTGATTGCTCTTTCTAAAGAAGTACAGGGGATAAAAGCATTCAGTATGTTCTACTCTCCGGTTTTTGAGAAGAAAGTAGATGATTTGAGCCAGGCAAGCCTGGTATATCTGATGGACAGAAAGATCAATACAGACGGGAACTTTGAAAAAGAGATTCTGGCAGCTTATAAAAGTAAATACTGCAAGACCCCTCCAAAATATGCTATCGTAGGTTTTGATGTGGTTAATGATATGTTGACAAGAGAAAATAAAAAAGGAGAAATTTTCAAACAGATGAATAAAGTGCAGACTCAGCTTGCAACAAAATTCGAGTTTGTAAAATCTAAAGCAAACGGAGCTTATGTAAACACAGGGTACAGAGTCATCCGATTGGTACCTTAGATGATTTATCTTTGTTTAAAAGGATATTGTTAACATTATAGTTATATTTGCATAATATTTAATTCAATACATGAAAGCACTTGTATTTCCAGGGCAGGGTTCTCAGTTCGTAGGAATGGGAAAAGAATTGTATGATTCTAGAAAAGATATTAAAGATCTGATGGAATCTGCCAATGAAATTTTAGGTTTCGATATTCTTTCCATTATGTTTCACGGAACGGATGCGGATCTTAAGAAAACAGAGGTTACCCAGCCTTCAATTTTTATACACTCAGTAGCAGCATTAAAAGCAGTAAACGGTCTTGGGGCTGAAATGGTAGCAGGACACTCTTTAGGAGAGTTCTCAGCATTGGTCGCTAATGGCGTTTTGTCTTTTGATGACGGTTTGAAATTGGTTTCTGAAAGAGCCAAGGCAATGCAGGAAGCTTGTGATGCTAATCCAAGTTCTATGGCAGCTATTTTAGGTCTTGAAGATGCTAAAGTTGAAGAAATCTGTGCACAGATCAATGGAATCGTGGTTCCGGCAAACTATAACTGTCCGGGGCAATTGGTAATTTCAGGAGAAACTTCTGCAGTAGAAGAAGCTTGTGTGAAATTAAAAGAAGCTGGAGCAAAAAGAGCATTATTATTACCGGTAAACGGAGCTTTCCATTCACCATTGATGCAGCCGGCTCAGGAAAGATTAGCAGCTGCTATCGAAAATACAAAATTCAGAAAAGCTACTATTCCTGTATATCAGAATATCACTACTACAGCAGTAACGAATCCTGATGAGATTAAACAAAATCTTATCGATCAGCTTACAGGCCCTGTAAAATGGACTCAGTCTGTACAGAATATGATTAAAGATGGTGCATCTAATTTCATAGAAGTAGGCCCAGGAAAAACCCTTCAGGGATTAATTAAAAAAATTGACGGATCTGTAGACTCTGCTTCTGCAATCTAATTCATAAAAAATATGAGCGCGATATTTTCACCGGGCAAGCTTATGCTTACTTCAGAATATTTCGCAATTGATGGAGCTCTTGTCTTAGCGGTACCTACCAAGCTAGGACAAGAGCTTTTCTTTGAAGAAAAAGATGATAACCAATCTTTAATTCTTTGGGAAGCCCTTCATCAAAACAGAACCTGGTTAAAAGCTGTCATTGATTATAAGACATGGCAAATTCTGGAAACCAATATTCCGTCAAGCGCTGAATTTATTGTCAAGACACTAAAGAACGTTCAGCAGCTTTCTGCTATAAAATTCAAAAACGATTTTACTTACCATTTAAAAACCAATCTTCAATTTCCGGCTGATTTTGGCCTTGGAAGCAGTTCTACATTAATGAACAACCTTGCAGAATGGTCGGATATTGATCCATTTTACTTAAATACAATCAGTTTAGGAGGCAGCGGTTATGATATTGCGGTTGCCAAAGAAAAGTCTGCAATTCTTTTTCAGAGCAAACCGGAGATCAGATATGAGAGGGTAGATTTTAATCCATCCTTTAAAAATGAACTGATTTTTATTCATTTAAATCAGAAACAAGATAGCCGGGAAGGAATCAACCTTTATAAATCAAAAAAGAAGTCTCAGGAATTGGTTAATGAATTTTCAGATATCACAAAGAAAATTTTATTATGCAATGAATTGGAAAATTTTTCTGAGTTAATGATGATTCATGAGCGTAAAATTTCCGATTTTATTGAAATTCCTACAGTTAAAGAAAAAATATTTTCAGACTGCCCTGTATTTGTCAAAAGTTTAGGTGCCTGGGGCGGAGATTTCGTGATGAGTGCCAAATTTGGGGGCTTTAAAGACTATTTTTGGGAGAAAGGTTTTACTACTATTTTTGAATGGGCTGATTTAATTAATTTATAATCAGTATTTTACACGTCCGTTTTTTTATTTGTCATTCTGACTTATATCAGTATATTTAAACCACCTTTAACAAATAATTAATATTATTTTTGTTGAAGTCAATAAAGAAATAGAAAATATAAGTAAAATGAAAAACACTAAAATCATCCATGATTTAGAGAAATTAGGGATTAAAGGAAACTATGAAGTAGTGTGTAATCCATCTTATGAAGAATTATACCAGGCTGAAGTTTCTCCTGAAAATCAGGGGTTTGAGAAAGCGGAACTTACAGAATCGGGCGCGGTATCAGTAAAAACAGGAATTTTCACAGGTCGTTCACCTAAAGACAGATATATTGTTCAGGATGATGTTACAAGAGATACAATTTTCTGGGATGGTAAAGTAAATTTACCAACGACAACAGAGATTTTCGGGTCTTGTAAAGAACTAGTGATGAATCAGCTTTCAGAAGCTAAGAAAATTTATGTTGTAGATGCATTCTGTGGAACGAATGCAGATACAAGACTTAAGGTAAGATTTATCATGGAAGTAGCGTGGCAGGCACATTTTGTTACGAATATGTTTATCCGTCCTTCTCACTTTGAGCTTGAGAACTTTGGAGAGCCAGATTTCACAGTAATCAATGGTTCTAAAACAACAAATCCTAACTGGGAAGCTCAAGGATTGAACTCTGAGAACTTCGTTATGTTTAACCTTACTGAAAAACTACAGATCATCGGAGGTACTTGGTATGGAGGTGAAATGAAGAAAGGGATGTTCGCGATGATGAACTATTATCTTCCATTAAAAGGTATGGCTTCTATGCACTGTTCAGCTAATGTAGGTGAAAAAGGGGATGTCGCTTTATTCTTTGGTCTTTCAGGAACAGGTAAAACGACTTTATCAGCAGATCCGAAAAGATACCTTATCGGTGATGATGAGCATGGTTGGGATAACAACGGAGTATTCAACTATGAAGGTGGATGCTACGCTAAAGTAATTGACCTTTCAGAAGAAAAAGAACCGGATATATTCAGAGCAATCAAGAGAGATGCACTTCTTGAAAACGTAGTAGTACATGATGGAGTAGCGGATTATACTGACGGATCTATCACTGAAAATACAAGAGTTTCTTATCCAATCTATCATATCAATAAGATTGTATTGCCATCTAAGGCTGGGCATGCGAAGAAGATCGTTTATCTTTCAGCAGATGCATTCGGAGTACTTCCTCCGGTTTCTATCCTGAATGAAGATCAGGCTCAATACCATTTCCTTTGCGGATATACCTCTAAATTAGCAGGAACTGAAAGAGGAATTACTGAGCCTCAGCCATCTTTCTCTCCGGCATTTGGTGAAGCGTTCCTTACATTACATCCAACAATGTACTCTAAAACATTGATCGGAAAAATGAAAGAACACGGAGCTAAAGCATATTTAGTCAACACAGGTTGGAATGGTACTGGTAAGAGAATTTCTCTAAAAGATACAAGAGCTATTATTGATGCAATCATTGATGGTTCTATTGATAACGCTCCTAGAGTTCAGGTTCCAATCATGAACCTTGAAATTCCTGCTGAACTTCCAAATGTTTCTAAAGGGATCCTAGATCCTAGAGATACGTATGAAAATGCTTCAGAATGGGAAGAAAAAGCAAAAGATCTTGCTGCAAGATATATCAAGAACTTTGAGCAGTATTGTAATACTGAAGAAGGTAAGAGATTGATCTCTTCCGGGCCTCAATTACAGGAACAAACTATCTAATCAGATATTATATAAATAGAAAGCCTCATCATTGATGAGGCTTTTTTATTTGTATTTCCCACAGATAGCACAAATTTCACAAATGAAAAATTTGTGTCATCTGTGAAATTTGTAGGAATTTATTTTAAACTAAGGATAGCTAATCTGTATCCTTCCATTCCAAAACCGGATAAAACGGCATCGGTATTGGCGGCAGTAACAGATTTTTGTCTGAATTCTTCTCTTTTGTAAATATTACTGATATGAACTTCTACTTTAGGTTTTCTGATGTTCTTTAAACAGTCAGCGATAGCGTAGGAGTAATGGGTGAACGCTCCGGGGTTAATCACCACTGCGTCAAAATCATCCTGTTGAAGCCTGTTGATAAGCTCTCCTTCAATATTGGATTGGTAATAACTTAATTCATGAGCACGAAACTCAGATTTTAAGTTGTCCAGATAGGTTTCCATAGAAACAGTTCCATAGATTTCAGGTTCGCGGGTACCTAAGAGATTAAGGTTAGGTCCATTTATAATCAAAACTTTCATTCTATAAAATTAAAAAGTTTTTTCGATTAAAAATCAAAAACTTCTGTCAATTCACTGCTTTTCTTTATTGAATTATTAATAATGATATTTGTCATGTTTGTTAAAATGATAATTGATGAAAGCCCTTTTTGTAATGGCTTTTAATAAAAACTTATGTTAATTTTAGAAAAATTATCATGAAAAAATGATAAGTCTACTTGTTTTATAGACTAAAAGTTTATAGCTTTGCAACCATATTTCGATCGGCTTATAAAGAAAGATGGAGGGAACTGACCCTAAGATATCTTAACAACCTGCATTGTGTAAGGTGTTACATTCAGCCTTTAAAGGAAAAATAAGCATTTGGTTTATCGTATTTATCGATGCCCTTTGCTGACTTTTCGGCAAAGGGCTAAATTTTAATATATGGTAAACAAAATTGATTATGATTAATAAAAATATATTTAACTCTAAAGTTTGGATTCCGCCAGTTGCAGTATTTTTCCTGGGAATTGTAAGTGTAAGTGCACAGAATTCCAAACCGAAAAAAGATACACTTAAAGAAAAGGAAATTGATGAAGTAGTTGTGGTTGCCTATGGTAAGGCAAAAAGAAATAGCTATACCGGTTCAGTGGCCACTATTTCCAGCGATAAAATCAATTACAGGCCTGTCACCAATGTAACGAAAGCATTGGAAGGTCAGGTACCCGGAATTCAGGTTACTGGTGCTTCAGGACAGCCTGGGGCAACTTCTACGATCAGGATCAGAGGAGTAGGTTCGGTAAGTGCTTCCAGTGAGCCTTTATATGTTGTGGATGGAATTCCTTTTGATGGAAATATCAATGCAATCAGCCCTAACGATATAGAATCGATCAGTGTTCTGAAAGATGCTACAGCAAGTGCTTTATATGGTTCAAGAGGAGCGAACGGTATTATTATCATTACCACAAAGTCAGGTAAAAAAGGGGAAGCCAGAGTAAATCTAAATATCAGTCAGGGATTCTCAGGCAGAGCAGTAAAAGATTACGAGAAGGTTAACACAGACCAGTATTTCCAATTGTATTGGGAAGCCATGAGAAACGGATATCAATCAGGTTCAATATCTGCGCAACAGGCAGGTCAAATGGCAACAGACAATATTATTTCTAATTTAGGAGTTAATCCTTATGGAGCTAATTATCCAAAACCTGTAGGAACTGACGGAAAATTATTACCTGGAGCAAAAGCTTTATGGAATGATGACTGGAGAGATATTCTACAGAGAGTGGCTTCCAGAAATCAGGTAGATCTGGACATTAGTGGGGGAAGTGAAAAAAGTAACTATTTCTTTTCATTAGGATATCTGGATGATAAAGGAATGGCGATTGAATCGGGATTTAAAAGATATAATACAAGATTAAAGCTTAATTCTGAGGTTAAAAGCTGGCTGAATGTTGGGGTTAATTTAAGTTATACCAACAGTATTCAGCAGGCTCCAACTTCTTCGGATTCTAAATCAAGTAATATTATTCAGGCAGCAAGAGTAGTTCCGTCTTTCTATCCTTATTATGAAAGAAATCCTGATGGTTCTTATGTCTTGGATGCTGAAGGAAACAAGGTTTATGATTTTGGAAAATACAGACCTACTGCAGCACTTCAGAATCAAAATCAGGCAGCAAGCTTACCATTGGATAAAAATGAAAATAAGATTGATAACTTTTCAGGAAAAGGGTTTATAGAATTGACATTCCTTCCGGAACTGAAGTTTAGATCAAGCTTTTCTGTTGATTTAGTTAGCTATAATGAACATTATTATACAAATCCGGTTCTTGGCCAAGGAAAAGAGACAGGTGGTTCTGTATCAAAATCCAATAGCAGAACCCTTTCTTATACCACCAGTAATATTTTAACTTACGATAAGAGATTTGGAAAACACCATATTAATGTATTGGGGGGTCATGAATTTTATAAATATGATTACCAGATCATTTCCGGTAGCAGACAAGGCTTTTCATTGCCTAACTATTATGAGCCTGATGCAGCCTCTCTATTAGTAAGTTTTGGAGGTAAAAGTGATAAATTAAGTTTATTAAGTTTCCTTGGAAAGGTTGAGTATGATTTTGACAATAAATATTTCTTATCTGCATCAACAAGAGCAGACAGTTCTTCAAGATTTGCAAATGAAAACAGATGGGGTACGTTCTGGTCTGTAGGAGGATCGTGGAAGCTTTCAAGCGAAGAATTTATCAGAAATCTGGATTTCTTCAATCTGTTGACATTACGTGCAAGTTACGGAGGTCAGGGGAATGATAAATTACAGAAACCAAATGGTTCAGCACTGTATTATGCCTATCAGGAATTATATAAAAACTTTCCTCTTGCCGGTGAACCTGGAACAACTCTGGAAAAAGTGGGAACTCCTAATCTAAAGTGGGAAACTAACCTTAACCTGAATGTAGGTTTGGAGTTTGCGATTCTTAATAACAGAATTAAAGGTAACGTGGAGTATTTTGAAAGACAAAGTAAAGATCTCCTGTTTAATGTGCCAGTAGCACCATCTTTAGGGATTAGTGATTATCCAGCTAACGTTGGAACCATAAAGAATACAGGTTTTGAATTTTCATTGTTCACAACGCCTATTAAAACGAGTGATTTCCAGTGGAATGTTGACATTAACCTGAGTACTTTAAATAATAAAATTACAAAATTACCTGGAGGGCCACTTGTTGTAGGAACAACTAAACAGTTAAACTTAGGAGGTTCTGTATATGATTTTTACCTTCAGGAATGGGCTGGGGTAGACCCAAGTAACGGAAAGCCATTGTGGAAAACAATTACGAAGGATGCTAACGGAAATCTGGTAGAAGGAACCACTTCAGAATATGCTAAGGCTACGAAGATTTTACAAGGTTCTGCTTTACCTAAATTAACAGGGGGAGTGAGTACAAGTGTCAATTATAAAAACTTTGATTTTTCAGCCTTACTAACGTTTAAAATAGGCGGAAAGATTCTGGATACAGATTATGCTTCCATTCTACATAGCGGAAACTTAGGTGGACGTGCTTGGGGTACAGAAATGCTAAACAGATGGACTCCGGAAAATCCTTATACAGATGTTCCTGCTTTAAGCACGAAAACGAATAACTGGACTTCGCAGTCTACAAGATTCCTTTATTCAGGAACCTATGCGAGACTTAAAAATGTAAGTTTAGGATATACACTGCCATCGGATTATTTTGAAACTATTGGGTTAAAGAAATTCAGAATTTATGTGCAGGCGGAAAACCTTCTGACTTTCTATAAACATAAAGGAATGGATCCTGAGCAGGCGCTGGACGGAACAACGTATTACAGATATCCGGCGATGAGAACCATTACTTTTGGTCTTCAGGCAACATTCTAACTTTTAAAATTTGAACAATGAAAAATTTAAAATATTTATCTTTTGCTTTACTAGGATTATGGTCACTTTCAAGTTGTGAAAGTGAAATGGATACCGCTCCTACAGATCAGGCCAACAGTGTAGAAGTTTTCAAAACGGCTGAAAGTGCAGAAACGGTTATCAACGGAACCTGGGCAAAATTCAATAATGATGGAACGACTTTTGCGAACATCGGATATTCAACTGTTTTAAGAGCCAGTGATGCCATGGGAAGTGATGTAGCGGTATTAACCAATAAATATGGTTTCTCATCTACTTATGATTTTACGGAAATGGTGAACAATACAGTAGGCCGTCCATTATTTATCTGGACAATGTTGTATTCCACCATCAATAATATGAATAATGTTATTGCTAAAATTGATGCTACAGAGGGAACGCAGGCAAAAAAAGACCAGGTAAAAGGTCAGGCAAAAGCATTACGTGCTTTCTGTTATCTGAATATTGCCAGCTTTTATCAATTCAGTTACCTTAAAGACAAGTCGGCATTGGTGGCTCCCATTTATACGGAACCTTCCACAACAAGTAGTGTTGCAAAGAAAAAATCCAGCCTGGAGGATGTTTATACTTTAATTAAAAGTGACCTTACAGATGCGGATAACCTATTGAAGAATTATACAAGAAATAACAAGGATAAGATTAACCGCAATGTAGTGAACGGTATCCTTGCAAGAGTATATCTGAATACCGGAGAATGGAGTAAGGCTGCAGCAGCGGCAAAAACAGCAAGAGAAAATTTTGCATTGATGACTCCGGAAAAGTATAAAGAAGGATTCAATGACATTAATAATGGAGAGTGGATTTGGGGACATGCACAAACCCAGGAGATGTCAGATGCAAGTTATGCTTTCCATTATCTGGATGTATCTTCATCGGGAAGTTATTATTACAGCTTTATGGCAGATCCTTATTTTAAAAAACTGTTTGATTCCAATGATATCAGATCTCAATTATTCTCATGGGATGGCCTTCCGGGAAGAGAAGGATTGCTGAGATATGCTAAGTTCAAGTTTAAGCCAACACTTATCGCAGATATTGTGTATATGAGAGCAGCTGAAATGTACCTGATTGAAGCAGAATCTGAAGCAAGAAACGGAAACCCAGCTCAGGCGGTAACCATTTTAAATCAGTTAAGAGCTGCCAGAAATGCTGATGCTTATACAGGATCATTGGCACAGAATGATGTGGTAAAGGAAATCTTAATTGAAAGAAGAAAAGAATTGTTTGGAGAAGGATTCTCACTTTCCGATATTATCAGAACGCAGGGAACTGTGGAAAGAAAACCGTTTACAGATGCGGAAGGAAAACCAATCAAAGTTCAGATAACAACCCCAAACGGAACTGTCAAAACCGTTGATGGGAAAGGACATACTGTTTTTGATCTTCCGAACAAGACTCCGTTTGTTCCGAACAGTCCTTATTATTTATTCAGTATTCCACTGAAAGAGATTGAAAATAATCCCAATCTATAATCACAGTCCATATTAGATTTGATTTTTTGAGCCACTGCTTTTGCGGTGGTTTTTATATAAAATGACTGCCTTAAAAATAAGGCAGTCATTTGTCATTCTATCAGTAAAAATATTCTGTTTGTATTGAACCCTTTATACGCTTTGAGAAAAGGTGATACAAGCATCACTTTCGTCAAAGAACCCTGCTCCCGAAGTTTCCCAACTTTGGAGAACGTTTATAGAATTGCTTTTATTTATTGGCTCAAAGTCTCCGGACTTTGAGCCGCGGGGGAAAATGCCTTTATAAAATTTTTAGGATCATTAATTGTAAACTCATAAATACTCTTTAAACATATTTTCACCCTTGTGGTAAATAGTATATTCTGTATTTGGAGCATCCCATATTTGAATATAAATAGTTCCATCATCATTTTTTCCAACATTCAAATATATATTTTCTTCTTGCTCGTTTGTTTCTACTTCTATTTCATCATTTGAATTAATAAATGACTCTAAAGCCTCAGGCTCTTTTGTTATAGTCATTTTTTCATTACTACAATTTTGAATTGTTATTTTAATTTTCATTGTTATTTAACCTGAGTTCGGGATAATAATTGAGATAAACTTTGTAAAAAATAGCAATAATTCGTATATTTAAGTTTCTGACATTCAAATATTTAAACGATTTATTGCTATGAATTTGAAAGACCAAATTACAAATATTTTTGTACAAATTGATGATTTCTGTAAAGAGTTTGATGTTCAAATTAAAAAATTAAAGCTGGAGGCCTTGGGAGACAGCAAGAAAAGAAGAAACAGAAATTCAAAAATGTCTAATTCTGAAATTATCACAATTATGATAGGCTTTCATTTAGGAGCCCACAAAACGTTTAAACATTATTATCAGGAAATCGTTTGTGGATATTGGAAAGATCTGTTTCCCAACAGACTTTCCTATAACAGGTTTATCGAGCTTCAACAAAGATATTTTGTTGTTTTTGGTTTATTCTTAAAAGAGAAATGCCTGGAAAATGCACAGGAATCAGCTTTATGGACAGTACAACTTTGAAAGTGTGTAGAAATCAAAGAATACATAATCATAAAATTTTCAAAGGTTTGGCAGAACGCGGAAAGTCTTCAATGGGTTGGTTTTACGGTTTCAAACTACATTTGATATGCAATGAAAGAGGAGAACTTTTATCTTTCTATTTGACGAAAGGAAATGTGGACGATAGAAATCCAAAGCATATCAAGAAGATGGCTCAGCAACTGTTTGGAAAATTGTTTGCCGATAAAGGATATCTCTCAAAAGCTTTGTGGGAGATGCTTTTTGCAGATGGAATCTAGCTTTTTACAAAACTTAGAAAGAATATGAAAAATCATATCATGACAATGGAAGACAAAATTTTGCTCAGAAAAAGAGCTATCATTGAAACCATAAATGACGAATTGAAGAATCATTGTCAGGTTGAGCACACCAGACACCGAAGTGTGAACAATTTTATAATAAATATTTTGGGAGGACTAACAGCATATTGTTTCTTTCCAAAGAAACCGTCACTCAACTTGAAAAAGGTAAATGACGGTCAACTATTTTTTAACTTTGCTTAAACCGAACTCAGGTTATTTAATTAAAAATGTGTTTTTAAAATTTGCTTAATTTGAGTTGCTCTTGCGACTGATGCTGGATTTAATTGGCCTGTCGTTTCCGGTGGTTTTTTTATATAAAATGGCTGCCTTATTTTTGAGGCAGCCATTTATCATTGTGTCAATAAAAATATTCTGTTTGTATGGAATTTTTATATACCTTGAGAAAAGATGATACAAAAATCACTTTCGCTAAAGAACGCTGCTCTCCGACATCTCCTAACTTTGGAGAATGTTTATAAATTACTTTATTTATTTGCTCGAAGCCTGGATACTTTGTGCAGCGGGGGGCTTTGTAAAGTAAATTTATTTTTTGTTTAGAAATGTACGTTTATTGGTTCTGGATCAAATTTCTTCTTCATCATTATTTGTGCAATTAATTCTTCTAAGCTTATAATCCTTCTATAAGAGTCACTGCTAAAGTTACTTTGATAATTATAATTATCAAAAATAAAATGTTGCTTTCTACCAGATTTATATACTATTGTAATTTCAGACAAACAACCTCTTTTGCATAATTCAACAAATGTTAAAGAATCATCTAATTTAAATATTTCTTCCTTAATAATTTTTTTCTTAATAATATTAATTTCTTGAGATGTCATCATTAGATTATGCTTACCAGGTTCTTTAAACCTGTTGTCAAGAATATAAAAGTTATCAGTTATATTATTTACGATTTGATTGTTTTCATAAATTATTTTTATAATTTCATCATCTTTTATTTTATTTTTTTCTTGTTTACAGTTTAATAAAAGAAAGAAAAATATCCATATAAAATATTTCATAGTTTATTTTTTAAAATTAACAATATTTTTTATGGCATCTGTCCAGTTAAAAATTCCCGGAAACCTGCCCCCATAATTATAAAATTGGTTAAAAAATCCACTATAATCTTGGCCATGAGCTTTTACTAGATTAATTGTAAAATGATATGCAGATGATTCTGTATAATCTGAATATTTACGTCCATATATTGCTCTCAAACCAAGGTATCGGTGATAGGCGTGGATGTATTCATGTCCAAACACTGCTTGCTTAATGACATCACTTTTTAATCCAAGATTGGGTGCGATAAGTACTGTTGATTTTTCTCCATTAATCATAAAATCCCACCAGTTTTTATTTCTATTTGTTGTATATCCTAATACATATCCAGCTTCTTTTGGATCATTTGTTATAATTTGCTTCCAAGAAGACAAACTACTTCCTTTTGGTAGATTTTGATTTGTTGCAACCTTATATTCAGTATTAATGTTATCTACAGAAGCTTGATAATCTCCTGTAGTCCTGTTAAAATCATTTTGTACTTGCTGATCATTAGTATAATAATCATTAAAATTATTATCTGATAAATCATGTCCTGCAGCTTGTAATTCCGTAGATGTAATTGCATTGGGAGTTTTGGATCTATAATATGTTACTGTTTTTGAAATTATCCATCCCATTCCAGCTAAAGCTCCGCCCATCACAGCTCCCTTTAAAACTCCCTCAAGAAAATTCTGTCCCGTAATCAATGCTGTAACACCTCCAGTAGCTGCACCAGATAGAGCTCCTACACCTACAGGTCCCCAAAAGCCGCTAGCGGCAACGAAAACTTGTCCTATTCCCGCTGAAATAGCTCCAGTAGCAGCACCAACTAAAATAGATCTGGCAAAACCTCCTAAAGAAAAATTGTTATTGATTGTAGCCAGTGTAATATATATAGCTGCACTTATACCAATCCCAATACCTGCTGCTGGTATAGCATATGCTAAGATAGTAAGAAAAAGACCTGCTTCAAAATATTCTCCACTCGGGTCATTAAACATTAATGGATTATTCATTACATACCCATATTTATTATAATTCTGGGTATTGGTAGGGTCCTGGATGTTTTCATCTGCATTTAAGAATCGTCTCAATAATGGATCATACAATCTTCCGTTCATGTGGATAATACCAACTTCCATAAAATGTTCATGAGAAGTATATCCTCTGTCAAGGATGAGATTCTTTGCAGCATTCAGAATGGCAGCCCGGTCTGTCATAATTACTCCATTTCCAATCTGCAGGTGAGTGAAATTACCCCAGGCATCAAAATGCCTTTGTTCGAGCTTATTTCCAGTTTCATCACTGATGGCGAGAATACTTCTGATATAATCTTTATGCAAAAATCTATAAGAACCGCTGCTCTGCGTAAAGTCTTTTAAATATATGATATTACTTTCATAAGGTCTCCCGCCAATGTAAAGAATATGTTTTTCCTGGCCTGTGGCATTATTTTTTACCACCTCAAAACTACCATCTTCACTATAGAATTTGGTGAACTGACCTTCCTGATCGCTTCCGAAATTTCCACCATATGTCACTTGTTGCCTCATTGAAGTTAATCCATACTGGAGAGCAACAGTAAACTTCCCTGTTTTTGATCTTCCAAACAACACTCCGTTTGTACCGAACAGCAATTACTATTTATTCAGTATTCCAGTGAAAGAGATTGAAAATAATCCCAATTTATAATCTACAGTCCATATTAGATTTGATTTTTTAGCCACCGCTTTGCGGTAGTTTTTTTTATATAAAATGGCTGCCTTATTTTTGAGGCAGCCATTTATCATTGTGTTAAAAAAAATTCTGTTTGTATTGAATTTATCAGTTTTTTTATTTGGTAAAACTCTAATAAAACTTTCATAAGTATATTTTCTTACTTTATAACGCACAATGGATTTTAATTAGTAATATCTTTGCTAGAGAGTTTTAATATTAAACTGTCTTCTATTACAGGCTGGGCTACAAACTTTGATTTTCCAAAATTGAGTTTGGAAAATCTTCGTAAATATTCTGAATCAGTAAAGTTACCTTTTAAAGCTTTATTATATGGGTAATAGTTTTGTTTGAAATGACTAATATATAAGCCATTTTCAAAATTATTTTTGACAAATAATTTATACTTTATTTTTAAACTACTTTTTCTTTTTATTAATATAACATTGTTTTGGCTTTCATGTTTACTATCTATTGAAAGTTCGTTTTCAATTACATATTGATTAAAAATACTGTCTAGCTTTCTTTGATAAAAAGAATTTTGCTGGTTTTTTATAATTTCTGCATAAACAGTAATTGGAAAACCTTCTTCTTTTGTACCAAATGTTGATGGTGAAGATTTATAATTTTTATCTCCGAAAATAAGTGTATTTGGTATTAAAAATATTAGATCATTATTTGTATTATTATTAAAATATAAACTAATATACTTTTTATCAGATTTATATTTTAATAAGAAGTCTATTTTATTGTTTTCTTTACATGAAATGAATACAAAGAAAATCATTAAAAGAAGTTTTTTCATTTCAGCGTACTTTTTAAATAATTATTAAAAATTGGTGTAATTTTATTTATTAGCCCTTTAAGTCCTATATCAGATAAAACGGTATCATCGAGATTCATTACATTCAAATTTAATGTCTTCCAATTTCTAAACTTAACATATGCATTTTCCCATTTAGCTGTAAAATGTTCATGAACATAGTGTTTGGCATTAGTAGCACCCAGGGTATAGGTTTCAAATAGCCTTGCATTGTTTAAAATAGAATGAAAAATTTCATGTCCCATGGTTAAATCCAATTGCTCTAAACTCACAAAGGTTCCTTTGGGAAGGTATATTCTTTGCCAAACCAATTTCCCTTTATTTGTAAGGCTTTCTGTTAATCCATAGGCTTTTCCTCTTGGACCGTCTAATAAACCGGAAGTTTTATCAAAGGTATAACCTTCCGACACAAGTTTTGGGCTCAAGTCACTCGTCTCGTCAACAATTTTATAAGAACCTCTAATCAATTGTCCTTTATATCTTGTTTGGTCAATTTTTTTTACTGTATCATAAGAGAAGTCAGCTTTTGTACCACTCTGCAATGTATTATTGTTATTGGCTGGCATTTCATTAACTTGATATTCATAATTATTAGTAAGTTCATTTATTACCCAGCTTACTCCAGCTACAGCACCACCAATAACTGCTCCTTTTAAAACTCCTTCAAGGAAATTCTGACCAGTAATTAATGCTGTAACACCTCCTGTTCCAGCACCTGTTAGAGCTCCTACTCCTACTCCTCCCCAAAAACCGCTTGCGGCAATGAAAACTTGTCCTATTCCCGTTGAAATCGCTCCAGTAGCTGCACCAACTAAAATAGATCTGGCAAATCCTCCTAAAGAAAAATTGTTATTTATTGTAGCAAATGTAATATATATGGCTGCTCCTATGGCAGCCCCAATAGCTGCTGCTGGTATAGCGTATGCTAAGATGGTAAGGAAAAGACCTGCTTCCCAAAATTCTCCACTCGGGTCGTTAAACATCAGTGGATTGTTCATTACATACCCATATTTATTATAATTCTGGGTATTGGTAGGGTCCTGGATGTTGTCATCTGCATTTAAAAATCGTCTCAATAAAGGATCGTACAATCTACCATTCATGTGGATAATTCCTACTTCCATAAAATGTTCATGAGAAGTATATCCTCTGTCAATGATGAGATTCTTTGCTGCACTCAGAATAGCATCATGGTCTGTCATAATTGCTCCATTCCCAATCTGTAGATGAGTGAAGTTGCCCCATGCATCAAAGTGTCTTTGTTCCAGTTTATTTCCTGCTTCATCACTTATGGCAAGGATACTGCCGATGTAATCTTTGTGTAAAAATGTATAAGAACCACTGCTCTGTGTAAAATCTTTTAAATATACAATATTACTTTCATAAGGAGTTCCCCCAATGTATAGAATATGTTTTTCCTGGCCTGTGGCATTATTTTTTACCACCTCAAAACTACCATCTTCACTATAGAATTTGGTGAACTGACCTTCCTGATCGCTTCCGAAATTTCCACCATATGTCACTTGTTGCCTCATTGAAGTTAATCCATACTGGAAAGCAACAGTAAACTTCCCTGTTTTTGATCTTCCAAACAACACTCCGTTTGTACCGAACAGCAATTACTATTTATTCAGTATTCCACTGAAAGAGCTTGAAAATAATCCCAATTTATAATCTATATTCCATATTAGATTTTTTAACCACCGCTTTTTTTGGTGATTTTTTATATAAAATGGCTGCCTCAAAAACAAGGCAGCCATTTATCATTGTGTCAATAAAAATATTCTGTTTGTATTGAATTTTATATACTTTGACAAAAGATAATACAAACATTATTTTCTTCCAAGAACCCTACTCTCCGAGGTCTCCCGACTTTGGAAAATGTTAATAAATTACTTTTATTTATTTGCTCAAAGTCTGGAGACTTTGCGCAGCGGGGGAATCAGGAAGCTTTTTTATGAATTCTTTGATTTTAATGTCCTGTAGCCCATCATGTTGCAAGTAATGTTCAATTTTTAATGCTTTATTATAATCTTTACGGGATATTTTATACCTAAGCATTCCTAAAGAGAATTTTGATATTTCAACTCTTAAATTTTCCATTTCCAATCGATGAACCTCATCATCTCTTTCAAGCATTTTTTCAAGATCTATCAACCTTTGACATATATAATAAATTTCATCCTTAAGGAATACAGGAGAAAATCCAAGTAAAGAAAATATTCGTGAAAAGATAATTTTTTTAAAACCATACTCTTTTATTCCGTAATAATATTCTAATTGATTAACATTTATATCCGCATTTAATATTAAAAAGTTCACTACTTTTTTAGGGTCTACCTGATGTGAATAAAAATTTTTCAATTCTCTGATACTTGTCCATCCTGCTCTGTGTAATGATAAGTCTGCTTGATTTAAATAAGCAAATAAAAATACACAGAAGTTATATTCTAATTTTATTTTTTTCATCTTTTCATTAAAAAGGCTACCACCAACGTTTAACATATTTTGGGTTCAAACTTCTTATATCCAGTTGCATACGTCCTTCTATCATAATTCTACCAGAATTTCCCGTGCCACCAATATGAGGAGTAGGGGTTACCCCCCATTTAGGGACTGTAAATTCTATATATCCACCACCACGAGAACCACCTGCTGCCTGTCCCAATTGTACTTTCGATGGACTTATAAAAGGTTCCATTTCAACATCAACTCCATATGGTCTAGGCGATGAAACATTTATAGAACCACTTTTTTTGATAGCATTAACAGCTGAATTAGATGTATGATGGCGTACTCTGATACTTCCTTCAGGTACATTAGGCTTATCCCATCTAGTAATAGGAGTCATTTGCTCACTTACAGGATCAATATTGTAGCCAATCGTTTCTTCAATTCCAAGAAATTCTGGATCTCCAGTTGTAAGCTTACCTACCTTAGGAGCTCCAACTGTAGTTGTTTTAGGAGCTGCCTTTGCTGTATTGTTTAAGGTCCAGGCACTTCTCCCTTCAGCAATAGGAGCGCCTTTTAATATTGTTCCCTGGGGTGCACCTATTTTAGCAGCCTGTATATTAGCAGCTATCTGCTGTACTCCTCCTGCAATTCCACCTATAACGCCCCCCATAGCTGCTCCGGATAAACCTCCCATTAGAGTTCCTTTCAAAACATTTTCGCCAAACATTACTGCACTTGCAAATCCACTAACTGCACCTGCAACAGCACCTCCTGCTGCACCTACTATGGCACCTCCTAAGATTCCACCTGATATTCCCCATGAAGTAGCTGCAATGCTGGCGGCAGTCATACCTACGGCGGAACCTAACCCACCTGTAAATGCACCAATAGCACCACCCATTGCAATTTTACCCCAAGTAGCTCCCCAGTTCCATTGGGTAGGATTCCATGAGCCATTAGCTTTTACGCCTGTGAAATAAGCTCCAGCTAATGCACCTACAGCTATCCAAATAAATTCTCCACTTGGATCGGCATACATTAAAGGATTATTCAGTACATACCCATACTTATTATAGTTTTGAGTATTAAATGGTGCCTGAATGTTTTCATCTGCACTTAAGAACCTTCGCAATAACGGATCGTATAATCTTCCGTTCATGTGAATGAGACCTACTTCAGCAAAATGCTCATGGCCTGTATAGCCTCTATTAATTAACAAATCAGTATTTGCTAATTGCTGCTTGTCGGTTATAATTGCTGCACTTCCTATCTGCAGGTGAGTGAGGTTCCCCCATGCATCAAAATGTCTCTGTTCAAGTTTATTTCCAGCTTCATCGCTTATTGCTAAGATACTACCTAAATAATCCTTATGCAAAAATTTATATGAGCCTGTTGATTCATCATAATTCTTTAAATAGACTATGTTACTTTCATAAGGTGAGCCTTCGATATATAAAATATGCTTTTCTTTCCCGGTGGTATTATCTTTTACCACTTCAAAGCTTCCGTCTTCACTGTAGAATTTCGTGAACTTACCTTCTCCATCAGCAGTAAAGTTTCCTCCATAGGTAGCTCTCTGTCTCATGGCTGTTAATCCATACTGAAATGCAACATCTCCTTTTTCTCCATCAATAAATACAGGATCATTATTTTCATTGTAAATAATGCTTTGGATCAGATCATTATTATAATTTTCCATTCCTGCTGCATTAAGGGTCATTCCTGTTGGCTGATAGATTTTAGCAGAGTTTTCAAATTTAATTTTTCCTATCTGATCATTTTCAATAATTCTTCCTTTAACATCATAAACATTAAGAATAGCAAGAGGGTCTTTAATTCCGGTCATCGGATTAGCCCAATTGGTCAGTCGGTTGTTATCATCATAACTAAAAGATTCCGTAATATTGAAATCTCCTCCCGTTGAGCGGCTTGTAAGTTCATTCTTAAGAGCGTCAAATGAATATGAAAGCTGAAGGATTCCACTTTTTACAGGTGAAGAATGATTAACACTTGTTAAAAACCCATTATCATCATAGAAGCTATTGAGTTCAGAAGTACCAAGTTTAGCTCTCCATACTCTTCCCTTAGCATCTGTCTCTTTTAGCTCCCATAGATTTTTACCTGTTTCCTTATCTTTTACCAGATATAGATCTCCATTCCATGGATGATATAAATTCTCAATCTGTACTTTGCTAAGTACGCCGGAAGAATATAAGTGCTTTTCATAAGAAACTACTCTCGCTTTATCATCATAGGTAATTCCTTTCTGCATAAAATATTTACCATTGCTGCTTTCAGATGATGATAAAAGCCTTCCTTGAGGATCATAAGAAGCATTTGAACTAAACGACTTTCCTTTAGATGTTCCAGCCTTTGAAATGAGTCTACCCTTATTATCATAGGTGAAAGAAATAATCTTATCAGTAGCAGCTCCGCCGTCTGTTGTAGAAAATTCTTTTTGTGTGATTAACTGTCCTAAAGCGTTATAAGTATATTCTTTAGTTCCCTTTGGACTAATAATCTTATTAGGCTGACCAAAGCCATTGTAATCATATTTATATAGTCCATTGGAAGGATCATTAAATTCAGATCTTCTTCCCCAAGAGTCATATTTTGTAGTTACTATATTTTCTGCATATTGAGCTTTGATTTGTTCACCTGCAGCATTATAAGAAAATAGAATAGTTCCACCTTTATCTGTTGTGGAAATTATATTTCCTAAAGCATCTGTTGTTTGGGAGTTTGTCCTTCCATTTCCGTTGATTTCATGGACAGTTGTTGTTAACCCGGTAACAAAAGTTTCTGTTTCTTTACCAGTAAAAGCTTTAGCTTTAACTTTAGCAGGAAATACAGAGTCATCATATTCTATTGTATTCCAACCAGAAGGGCCTAGGCTTTGTTCATAATAGGGTTCAGACTCTTTTACAATTCTTCCCAGAATGTCATAATATGTTTCTTTGGCAATAAACCGTCCCTGTCTAAAGGTTTTATTGGATACTTGATATGTTTGACCTAATTTATTGATATACTTTTTAGATATATCATTGTCAGGATCATATTGAGTTATGGTAATATTGGAGTCGTCATCCCTATAATACTGATAACTGGTTGTTCCTCCTAAATTAGTTTTTGAGGTAAGAAGCATTCCCCAACGGTCATAGGTATTAGTAAGAGTATTTCCCAGTGGATCTGTTTGCTTTTCAATTTGTCCCCAATCATTATAAAGGATATTAGTCTCCAATCCTAGATTGTCAATCCTTTTGATCACAAATCTTCCCTTTGGATCATATTCTGCTTTGCTTGTTTGGGTTTGATTATCTATGCTATTAGCTACTTCTTTTTGAATAATATTACCAAATCCATCATAACTATAAGTTTCTTGGAAAAACTCTGTGTTATCTCTGTTCCAATTTTTTTGATTTTTTAATAAATTATTTTCATACGTGTACTCCTGTTTAACAGATTTATTATCACCATAAGCATAAATAATATCAGTTTTAGTCTTTGGACGGCCAATATAATAATCAGCTCCTGTTCCTGTTGGATTGTGGATATACTCAAATGAAGATCGAGTAGTTGCTAAGTCATCATTTACAATAGATGTAGTACTGGTTGGAAGATAATAATCTCCATAGCTAGTACCATTTGAAGTAATGGTACCTGTTAAAAAGTCTTTTTCTCTGCTTCTTAAAGGGAGTACTACTTTTACAACTTTCGGTTTTTCATCATCAGATACTACAGATACTGCTTGTCCATTGACAAGTTGTGTAGATTGATAGGATGTAGATTTGAAGGTTAATAGTTGAGTATTGTTTTCAGAAAGATCCGCAGGGAAAATTTTAGATTCGTCATTAGTTCTGATTGACCATAATTTTACAGGAGCACCATCTTTTAAGGGATCAATCTCTATTCCTGACCAAATTTTTGTTTTTTCAAATCCGTTGGCATACCATGAGGAATTTGCAGTCTGATGATATCCAACCATTCTTTTCCCTGGCATGTTTCCTGTAACGCCTCTATATCTGAAATCTTGTTTTCTGCCGTCTTGCTCAAGCTGTGAGACGGCATACATTTGATCGGCTCTGCTTAAAGAATAATATGGATATACTACTTTTTTATCCTTCTTATAAAAATCAGGATTATTGATGTTATCCGGAACCATTTCTAAGTATTTTATCCTAGTAGTGATTCCTCCTTGTTTAATTGAACTTATTCTTGCCAGTTGAGCAATTGGAGTGGGCCCTTGGATTTTGTGTAGAATATCTTTCCAGTATATAAAAACATTATAATAATTATTACCGGATTTGACAGGATTAGTCATAGGGGCAAACAGGGTCAGATCAAGAAGATCAGGGACTTGAAACTTAGGACTCTGGAATGACCAGTTGGGAGCGAAGTTAGGAGTTCCGTCAATGTCAGAACCATTAGCAATCTTGGCGCTTACGACATACCCAAAATCTCTGGAGCCATTCGCATTCATCATGTTAATCTGATTGTATGAGAAAACCTGAACAATATCAGACTTTCCATCTTTGTTCATATCAGTAACAGAGAAGAAATATTGTTTGGCAAATTTTGCATAATTCCCATTTACTTCTTTCTGGAATTTTCTATAGGTGAAAAATTCATTCTTTAAGTAAGGGGTAAATCCTTTTTCTGTTCCCATATAAAACCTCCAATCGTCAGGTTTCCCAATGGCGTAATCTGTAATAGGAATAGCAAAGTCAAGTTTCCCGTCACCATTGAAATCTCCATATAAGACTGGAAATTCAGGATCTTTGTTTTCCAGTAATGATCCTGAGAATTTTATTTTCTTCTCGTAAGCGTAGGAGTTGAATTTTGTAAATTCAAAGACAGTATATTGTGACCCTGATACACTGATGATTTCCACTTTCCCGTCACCATCAATATCCATATATTTTTGATCAGGATATAAATCATCATTGATTGTTGAAATAATACCATTAATTGGTGTGTCTGGATATTTAAGGTCTGCAACAGCTCTTGATTTATTAGGAGGTGAGAAGCCATCATCAAGAAATACATCAGGGATACCATCTCCGTTGAAATCACCAACTTCTAGAATAATATGGTCATCTTTATAACCAAACCATGTACTTTCTAAGTTTTTTTCAAATACTTTTACAAAGTTATTATCTCTAAAAATATACCCTAAAATTCTACTATCTTTATATTCAATAATCCCATTTCCACTATATACCTGGCCGTCTTCATCTAACAATGTATTGACCACTTTAGCATTATTTGCAAAAGTCTTACCTGTAGCAATGGAAGTGAAAGTCTCATTAAGGGCACCTAGTTTTACGGTACCGTTGTTCATTAAGAAATCCAGATAAGAGTCTCCATTGAAATCTCCTACAAATCTTACATTATTAAAAGGATCGGGTTCAGTATCATATGATGCGGCATAAGAGTTTACCATACCTGGGTATTTTAGAATGACAGGATCTGATGGTACTCCGTCCGCATTATGTTCTGTAATCTTATTGGCAAACTGGTAACTTGTTCCATTGTTTGTATATTCTATACTGTATCTCTTAAAAGGATTACCATTTGAAGTTACTTTAATTTCCGATAAGAGATTGGTTTGAGTATATCTTACACCATTTATATAAGATTGCTCATTTAAGGTCCTTGACGTAGAATAGTTAAACTCAATGCTATTGAAGTGAGGGGTGTTTAGGGTTTTATTTCCACCCCATTTTATATTATTTATAGTAGCAATATTGTTTTCTAATATATACTCATAAGAAATATAATTTCCTTGTGCGTCTTTCCATTCGCTTATATTATATTCTGTTGGGGTTTTTGCGCTCAAATTACGACCAAACCAGGCTTGTGAACCATCTTCAAAAGTAACTTCCCAATATTCAGGGCCTTGCCATCCCTGTGCCGGATTAATAGATCCTATGGATTTAATCTTTACATTAGAATATTTTTCTGTTACATATTCAGATCCATCTTTTCCATATTCTCCATTTTTTAAGATTAATCTTTGTCCGTTAAAGCTATAACGGTCTGAATAATCTAGTTTAATTCCTTTTGTTTCTGCATCGCTTTCAACGTTTTTTCCTACCCTTGAAATAGAGGAGATTCCTGATATGTTCCATCCATATCCGGCACTGCCATTTCCTGTGCCACTAGTGTATACAAGATTGGTTTGTGGAGCAATGTTTTTTACTCCCGGTGGCAGAGCAATAGGGAGTGTAAATTGTAATTGTCCAGATCCTGAAACGTCTATATTACCCTTGGTGTCATGAAAAGGTTGTCCTTTTGATGTTGTGGCTCCGGAGGGATTATTACCTCCTGCTCCTGAATCCACTGGGCCACCGCCTGAACTTCCTGTGGCAGGACCTATTTTTGCTATAAATGGATTTGAAACATTTGATGTAGCATGAAATCCTTGTGCCATAACAACCGATTGTGGGTCCTGAACAGTACGGGATATGGTTTCCGCCTGATACAGTATGGTCTGCGAAAAGCCCAATACAGAACACAAGGATAATATCAATGATGAAAATAATTTCATTGTTGTATTAGTTGTTTTATAAATGATAAATAATGATTTTCTTATCGCTTGGTTACATTTCTACCAAAGACTCTTCCGTCTTTTAAAGTAAACCTAAGGATGTATACTCCCCAGTCATAACCGGTCATATTGATTTTTACCTGACGGTTTAGATCTGGCATATTCTGTTGTTGAAATTTCCAGTGAGTAGTACTATGCTGGTACAATGAAACAGATTCAATAAGACCATCTACTTCTTCAGTCCAGTCTATCGTAAGAAAATCGTTGACAGGAACCGGGTACAATCTGATGTTTTTCAGAAATGTTTTTTCATCCATTTGAGGTTCTTGCTTTGCAATAGCAGTTTTTGCTGCCTCAGCTTCTTGTTTTACTATTTCTTCAGGTGCTTTTTTAGCAGCAGCATTCGTTCCTCTATATCGTTGGTTTCCGGCTTCATCATATTTAAAATAGACTTCTGTCTGAGAATATCCCAGAAAACCGATCAATAGAGAAAATGCAGAAAGTAATTTTCTTTTCATGTTTATCTTTTTGTGGTTAATATTTGTTGTACCTGTTTTTTTAATTCTTTAATTTCTTCTGATTGAGATTTTAGCTGCTTATTTTGTTCAATTGAATAAAGAGTCAGCTCTTCAATCTTTTCAAGAAGTTTAGCATCCATTTCACCAAGGTTAATTCCATTTTTCATGACCTCATCTGTAGAAGGAATATTCGGCAAATGACCTTTTTCTTCAATATGCTTTTCAACCTCTTCTAAAGTTCTAAGTCTATAGTTTTTGTTAAATACATAATCTGCCCAACCGTTGGCTGTGGCAACATCAATCTTTACCTTTTCTGTTCGGATTCCGTCTTTCACAAACATTCTGAATTCGCTGCAATCCCCACATGTAGCATCAGGATTGGTTCCTAAAAAAAGTTTTCCGTTTGCTCGTAGTGACATAATCCATCCGTAAGTCGTAGAAGTTGGCCATCCTGCTACATCTAATATCCCTGGGTTATTGGGCTGATAAAGACTGTATCTTAGGAAAACAAGGGAGTTTCCACCCGGGTGATTGGCAGCAGTATTTCCTACATAGAACGTATCAGATAAGGCACTTGCTGTGATTAGAGTTCTCCCAGATACATTAAGAGCAATTCCATCCGAAGAAGCTCCAGTAATCCCTACAGCTCCATTGGCATTCAAACGGATTCTTTCCATGTTATTGGTTTTTAAAACTAAGTCTTTTGCATCCGATGTTCCCAAGAAATTGGTAGAAGAATCTGTGCCTGAATTTCCTGTAGTGTTCCAGCTTTGTGCGAAAATACTGGACGCAGCTATAGTGCAAACCAATAGTAGTGTTCGTTTCATATATAAAAAATTAATTTTGTTTAGAGATTGAAATAAATGAGAATATTTCTTATGGATTGTGAATTGTTGTATTACTTTAATAACGGTTATTTAATTTTTCACAAAGGTAGTAAAAGCCTGTTTGAAAGAGTGGGGAACTGTTTATTAATAGGGGTTTTTGGAAGATTTATGGATTTGTTAATTATCTTAATGGATGCAATAATAAGTATGGCATTTTTTTTGAAAATATATAACAGTTGAGTGATAAATATAATTTTTGAAAAACCTGTAAGGATGAGGGGGGAATGATTTTTGTCATGTTTAAAACGTTGAAGATTCACCCATTTTATAAAAAAACTTTACCTTTGTAGCAATGAACCTCTTAAGATGGATATTGGCAATTTATTTCATGGCGTTATCTTTAATGCCATGTGAAGACGTGTCTCATCCATTAAATTCAGGAAACAAAGTAATTTCTTTAAGCATTTCTGAGAGTCATTCCACAGACAAAGGGGATATTTGCTCGCCATTGTGTGCTTGTAGTTGTTGCCAGATGACTGTTTCTGCTTTTAAAATGGATCCATTACTGGAACTCCCTGAACAGATTCCTGCTTATTTTTCAAAGAAAATCTTATTTCACAAAAACGACTTTGCCTATCAGATATACGATCCTATCTGGCAACCTCCTAAAATTTAATTGTATTGATTGTTAGAAAGTTATGCTTTCTGCACCTACTTGAAACTTTGCAATACCATTGCAGAGGTTTTCAGGATATTTTTGCTGCAGTATTCTATGCTGTATGCTTATATTTTCAATAAAATTAAATAAAAATCGTGTTAGATAAAATCATAAAATTCAGTATCAAGAACAAGGCTGTTATTGGTATTATGACCCTGCTATTGGTCATCTGGGGAGTATGGAGTGCCTCCAAATTACCTATAGATGCCGTACCGGATATTACCAACAATCAGGTTCAAATCATTACCGCTTGCCCTACACTGGCAGGGCAGGAAGTAGAACAACTGGTAACCTTTCCCATTGAGCAAAGTATTGCCAATGTTCCGGATATTCAGGAAACAAGAAGTATTTCAAGATTCGGACTTTCTGTTATTACAGTAGTCTTCAAAGAAAATGTTGACATATATTTTGCCAGACAGCTTATCAATGAACAGTTAAAAAATGCTGTGGAAGAAATTCCCAAAGGAGTGGGAACTCCCGAATTAGCTCCAGTAAGTACAGGTCTTGGAGAAGTATATCAATATATTCTTCACCCTAAAAAAGGCAGTGAGAAGAAATATGATGCTAAGGAACTAAGAACCATGCAGGACTGGATTGTTCGCAGACAGCTCAACGGAACTCCGGGAGTAGCTGAGATCAACAGTTTTGGAGGTGAGCTTAAACAATACGAAGTGGCTATCGATCCTAATCGATTGAAGGCTATGGGAACCAGTATTACCGAAATCTTTACAGCCCTTGAAAAAAATAATCAAAATACAGGAGGTGCTTATATTGACAAGAAACCCAATGCCTATTTTATCCGTGGAATCGGACTGGTAACTTCTCTGGAAGATATTAAAAATATTGCCGTTAAAAATGAAACCGGAAGTGTTCCAATCTTCATCAAAGATGTTGCGGATGTTCGTTTAGGAAGTGCCGTACGTTATGGAGCATTAACCTATGACGGAAAGGTAGATGCGGTAGGTGGAGTAGTGATGATGCTCAAAGGAGCTAACAGTAATGAAGTTGTCAACAATATTAAAGCAAAAATTCCTACCATTCAGAAGTCTCTTCCGGATGATGTGGTGATAGAACCGTTTTTGGACAGAACAGACTTAGTAGGAAGAGCCATCAGTACTGTTGAAAAGAATCTGATTGAAGGAGCTTTGATTGTTATATTCGTTCTTGTGGTTTTCCTTGGAAATTTAAGAGCAGGTCTTATTGTAGCTTCAGCCATTCCACTTTCTCTTTTATTTGCTCTGGGAATGATGAATGTTTTTGGAGTAAGTGCCAACCTGATGAGTCTTGGAGCTATAGACTTCGGACTCATTGTGGATGGAGCCGTTATCATTGTGGAAGCCACCTTGCATCATTTAGGCGTAAGGAAATCAATGCGGACGTTAACGCAGTCTGAAATGGATGAAGAAGTGTTTCTTTCAGCATCAAAAATTAGAAGCAGTGCAGCATTTGGGGAAATTATTATCCTGATTGTATATATTCCAATCCTTACTCTGGCTGGGGTGGAAGGAAAAATGTTTACACCAATGGCTAAAACAGTTGGATTCGCCATTCTTGGAGCACTGATCCTTTCATTGACTTACATTCCGATGATGAGTGCTCTATTCTTGTCTAAAAAAGTATCACACAAAGAAACTTTTTCAGATAAAATGATGAATTTTCTGCAGAAGATTTATCAGCCCTTATTACAGAAAGCTATTAAAGTAAAATATATTATTGTTTCGACAACAGTAGCGGTTTTTGTGATTGCAGCTTTCGTCTTTAAAAATATGGGTGGTGAGTTTATTCCTCAATTACAGGAAGGAGATTTTGCGTTCCACTGTATTTTGCCACAGGGAAGCTCACTCAGCCAGAGTATAGAAACCTCTATGCAGGCTTCCAGAATTATCAAACAGTTTGATGAGGTGAAAATGGTTGTTGGAAAAACCGGATCAGCTGAAGTTCCCACAGATCCAATGCCACCGGAAGCAACGGATATGATTGTAGTATTAAAACCACAAAGTGAATGGAAGACCAAAAAATCCTATAACGAACTGGCCGATGAGATCAGTGAAAAGCTGGAAACGATTCCCGGAGTATTCTTTGAGAAAAATCAGCCTATTCAGATGCGTTTTAATGAATTGATGACAGGGATCAGACAGGATGTTGCCGTGAAGATTTTTGGGGAAAACCTAGATTCACTGGCTGTGTATGCTGATAAAGTGGGAAAAATTATTCAAACCGTTGGTGGGGCAACTGCTCCTCAGATTGAAAGAGTAAGTGGGCTTCCGCAAATCAATGTACAATATGACAGAACAAGAATTGCTAATTACGGGCTCAATATAGAAGATGTCAACAATGCGGTAAGTACTGCCTTTGCAGGGAAAGCTGCCGGACAGGTTTTTGAAAATGAAAGGCGTTTTGATTTGGTGGTCCGCTTGGATAGCCTTCACAGAACCGATATCTCAGATGTAAATAACCTGATGATAACCTCGGCTTCCGGAGCTCAGATTCCATTGTCACAGGTTGCGAATGTGAGCTATAAACTTGGTCCGGCACAGATCAGCCGTGAACAGGGAAAACGTAGAATCGTAATAGGTTTTAACGTGAAAGGGAGAGATGTGGAAAGTGTGGTAAAAGATATTCAGGCCAAACTGGATAAAGTGAAATTACCATCCGGATACTATTTTACCTATGGTGGGCAGTTTGAAAACCTTCAGGAAGCAAGTAAGCGTCTGATGATTGCAGTTCCAGTATCACTGTTGCTTATTTTCATGTTGCTGTATTTCACGTTTAAATCATTCAAGCAGGCCGCTTTGATCTTTACGGCCATTCCAATGAGTGCTATCGGAGGTGTTTTTGCGCTTGTAATAAGAGATATGCCGTTCAGTATCAGTGCCGGAATTGGGTTCATTGCCCTGTTTGGAGTCGCAGTACTTAACGGAATTGTATTGATAGGAACCTTTAACCAGTTGGAGAAAGAAGGAGAAACAGACATTTTAAAACGAGTTTTTGAAGGAACCAAAACCAGATTAAGACCCGTTCTGATGACCGCAACAGTTGCTTCTTTAGGATTTTTACCGATGGCCATTTCTACAGGAGCAGGAGCGGAAGTGCAGAAGCCTTTGGCAACCGTAGTCATTGGAGGGCTTGTAACTGCTACATTCCTTACATTATTTGTGCTGCCAATGTTGTATATCATTTTTAACACAAAGATTTTGAAAAGAAAGAATAATAATATGCAGTCATTAACCGTAGTTCTTATTTTTGGATTAATGATATTGGGGCAGACCTTCAAAGCTCAGTCCAGACCAATATCTGTTGAGGAGGCTGTACAAATGGCGATGGATAATAATTTAACCTTGCAGTCAAAAGATTTAAGCATTAAATCAGCAGAAGCTTTGAGACCAACTGCTAAAGAACTGCCCAAATTAAGCTTTGATGCTCAGTTAGGACAATACAACAGCCCTAAATTTGACCAGTCATTTGCCATTTCACAAAGTATTCCTTTTCCAACCCTATTTAAAGCGAGAAAGGAACTCATCAATGAAACGATTAAAAGCAAGCAGATTGATAAAGAGATCACAACCAATGAACTGATTAAAGATGTTCGTACCTATTATTATGAGATTGAATATTTTCAGTATAACAAAGAAAAACTCACTAATCTTGCCGGGTATTATGAAGATTTTATCAGAATTGCAACGGTAAGATTTAAGGCGGGTGATATCAAAAAGATTGAGATTAACACGGCAGAAACCCAAAAAGGAGAAGTAGATCTGCTGCTGAGACAGAATGAAGTGTACTTAAATAATGCCTATAAAAATTTAAAAACACTTTTAAATACCTCCGAGAATCTGGAAGTTCCATTCAAAACAAACTATGAACCTTTAAAAGCGGAAAATGTATTGGATAGTACCGTGGTAGCCAATAATCCTACGGTAAAAGCATTTTATCATGAAATGGAAATTGCGGAGAAGAATAAAAAAGTTGAAAAAGCTACAGGGTTACCGGATTTTAGCTTAGGATATACCAACCAGTCACTGATAGGTTTCCATACCATCAACGGGCAAGAGAATTTTTACGATTCCGGAAAACGTTTTCAATCGGCAACAGTAGGAGTAGCCATTCCATTAACATTTGGAGCTACGAAAGCAAGAATGCGGGCGTTGGAATATGATAAACAAGTAGCGGAAACCAATGCGAGGATGCAAAAAAAGCAACTTACAGCACAGTTAGAAAACGCTTTTAATCAATACCAGCAGGATATCCAGCAGTATGATTATTATATCAATCAGGCGTTGCCCAATGCTGAAAAAATTGTAAAAGCCGCTCAATTAGGATATAAAACAGGTGAAATTTCCTATGTGGAATATCTTTTTGCGCTGCAGACGGCAACGAATATTCAGTTGAAATATCTGGAATCTATTCAGCAGGTGAATCAAGCTGTAGTAACCATTAATTCAATCATTAATAAATAATATGAAGTCGATTGTAAAAGACCTTAGCATCCATAAAAATTCAAATATGAAATTCAAATATAATATCGTAGCCCTTGTACTCATCTCTCTGTTTGCTGTAAGCTGCGGAAAAAAAGAAGCTAAAGAAGAAAAAGCTCCTGAAAAGACAGAACAGAAAGAGCAGGCACATGAAGAAGAACCACAAACCATTGCCTCTTTAACCGAAGAGCAAATGAAATCGGTTGGTGTGGCTTTAGGAACTGTAGAAATGAAAGAACTTACTTCCACCATCAAAGCCAACGGTCTTCTGAGTGTACCGAACAGCAATAAAGCAACCATTACTTCTTTGTATGGCGGAATCATCAAAACGATAAATATTCAGGTAGGAAGTATTGTGAAAAAGGGTCAGGTGATTGCCACCATTGCCAATCCGGAATACATCCAGCTGCAGGAAGATTATTTAACGACCAACAGCAGAATTACCTATGCAGAACAGGAGTTCAGAAGACAACGAGAGCTTTTTGATAACGATGCCGGAGCCAAGAAGAATCTTCAAAGTGCCGATGCAGAGCTGAAAACATTAAGAACCAAAAGAGCATCTCTTTTAAAACAGCTTCAGATGATGGGAATCAATCCCGGAAATGTAAACAACGGTAATATGAGGTCCGGTTTGGTGATTACAGCTCCGATCAGTGGAACCATCAGCAGTATTACCGCTCAGATAGGAAGCTATGTAGATATTTCGTCTCCTGTGGCTACAGTAATTGATAACGGTTCTATTCATCTGGATCTTCAGGTATTTGAAAAAGATCTTCCAAAGATGAGAGTAGGGCAGATTGTTCACTTCAAGTTAACCAATAATCCGGAAACCGAATATGATGCGAAGATTTATAGTATTGGTTCTTCCTTTGAAAATGAGAGTAAAACCATTTCCATGCACTGCGAGGTGATCGGAAATAAAGCAGGACTAATTGACGGAATGAATATCACCGGGATCGTAAGCCTTGATAAAAGTGTTACTCCAGCTGTCCCTACCGAAGCCATCGTAGAAGCAGACGGGAAGTTCTATATCTTTATTCAAACTGATAAAAAAGTAGAAGAAGAACATGACGAAAAAGGGAAACCTCATCCTAAAACGTTGAATTTTGAAAAAGTAGAAGTGGTGAAAGGAACTTCAGATATGGGATATACAGCCATTACTCCTGTCGGGAATATTCCGGATAATGCTAAAATCGTAGTAAAATCTGCCTTTTTTGTGAATGCCAAATTAGTGAATTCAGGAGAACACGAACACTAGGACAAGAGATCAGAATCAGCGAAATGTTGATTTTTATACGTAAATTAGAGCTGTTTACGGGCTTATTATATTGAAGTATAAAAACCGACTGAGGGAAAAGTAAAGAGTATCTTACAATATTTAATACATGAATTATTATGCTATTAAACAAAAAAATATCAGTTTGGTATTTCATCCGTGAAATAAAATCTCAGATTCTGTTCATCGGAATATTTGCTGTAGCCATTGGCCTTTTGGATATGCTGCCATGGTTCCGGAAAATTTCACTTCCCCTGAATATTCCTGCGCTCTTGGGAACAGCAGTATCATTGTTGCTGGCATTCAGAACCTCTCAGTCTTATGAAAGATGGTGGGAAGCAAGAACTGTTTGGGGGGCTATCGTAAATGATTCCAGAAGCTTCGTAAGGCTGGTCATTCAGTTTTTACCTGCTGAAGATCATAAAACAGTCCGGGAATTTGCAGAGAGACAGATCATTTGGACCTATGCTTTAGGAGAATCATTGAGAAAATTACCTTTTTCAGATAAAGTTCAGAACTATTTGAAAGAAAATCAGATCAATGGCGCTAATATTCCAAATGCTCTTCTGGATGCACATTCTAAGCAGCTTAAAGAGATAGGAAATTCAAAATTGACAGATTTCCAGCAAATGCAGCTGAATGATATGGTAACCAGGCTTTGCGACAGTATGGGAAAATGTGAAAGATTAAAGAATACGGTATTTCCCAGGTCTTACAGTATTCTGGTTCATACCTTGATCTATGTATTTGCGATTATATTACCATTTGGATTGGATGACTCTCAGCTAATCATAGAGATTCTCATTACTTTCCTGATTCCGATCGTGTTCATTACCATCGAAAAGACCTCTATCATGATGCAGGATCCCTTTGAAAACAGACCTGTAGATACTCCGGTAACCTCGCTGGCACAAACCATAGAGATTAATATCAGACAAATGATTGGGGAACAAAACGTTCCACCTAAAAAAGAAAATACATCCTATTATGAAATGTAATTAATTCATGAGCTATGGAAAATACCAAAACACCAATACAAACTCCATCCGCAGCAAGCAGGCACAAAAAAAATCTGCTGATTGTATTATGCCTGAGCGGAACTTATCTTATTGCTGAGGTCATAGGCGGAATTGTAACGAACAGTCTTGCCTTATTAGCCGATGCAGCACATATGCTGACGGATGTTGTGGGCTTATTGCTGGCATTTATAGCCATAAAGATAGGAGAGAAAAAAGCAGACCCTTCAAGAACCTACGGATATTACCGTACCGAAATATTAGCAGCCGTAATCAATGCTGTTGTTCTTTTAGGAATTTCAATCTATGTATTGTTCGAGGCCTATCAAAGATTTCAGAATCCACCGGAAGTGCAGAGCAAATCAATGCTGATTGTAGCCGGAATCGGATTATTGGTGAATGTTGCTGGTATGATGATTCTCAGAAAAGATTCAGAAGGAAGCCTGAACATGAAAGGCGCTTATTTTGAAGTATTGTCCGATATGTTAACTTCTGTGGGAGTAATGATTGCCGGAGTGATTATGCTGACAACCGGCTGGTATTATGCAGATCCATTAATTTCCGCAGCCATTGGATTATTAATATTTCCACGAACATGGAGACTGTTGAAAGAAGCCATCAATGTATTGCTGGAAGGAACTCCGGCTGATGTAGATATTCAAGACCTTCGAAAATCTCTGGAACAGATTCCGGGAGTGAAGGATGTTCATGATCTGCATGTATGGTCACTGACTTCCAGTGTGAATGCAATGAGCGCCCATGTTGTTAAGGATGATGGAGCTTCCCAGAATCAACTATTAAAAACATTGAGAGATACAACGATTGAGAATTTTAAAATAAGCCATACCACTTTTCAGATTGAAGAAGAAGGATATGAGGAAAATGAAGTACATCTGTAATATTTTAAAGGATTAACAATGAAAAAAGATATAGAAAACAAACTCATCGATAAAAATACCAAGCCTACAAGCATGAGGATTCTGGTGTATGATTTTCTAAGCTCACAGGATGCTGCAATGTCTCTGTCTGAAATAGAAAATCACTTTGAAAATGCAGATAGGATTACCATTTACAGAACCTTAAAAACCTTTGAGGAAAAAGGAATTGTTCACAGCATTCAGGAAAATACCACTACAAAATACAAATTGTGTGATGATGATTGTGACGAAAAAACCCATAAAGACTGGCATCTTCATTTCTATTGCAAAATATGTAAACAGACCACCTGCAAAGAAGATATTTCCTTTCCGGAAAATAGACAGACCAATTTCCGGATTGATGAAATAAGGCTTTTTGCTAAAGGAATCTGTGAAAATTGTCTGGAAAGTTTGCAATAGCATTGCATCTGTCTCACCATTAAATTTGTATAAAAATTTCAGTTATGGAAAAATGCTGTAGTAGAACCCCGGAAAAAGAAACAAAAGGACACCCACATAATCATTCAGCAGGAGATGGGCATGACCACGATCATGACGGACACGATCATTCTCATGATACTGGAGATCAAAGTATTTTTCAGATGTTTCTCCCGGCGATTATATCCTTTGTAATTTTATTATTAGGAATTGCTTTTGACAACTATATAAAACCCACATGGTTTACAGGATGGGTACGCTTAGTTTGGTTTTTGGCAGCCTATATCCCTGTAGGATTTCCAGTTCTGAAAGATGCTTATAAAAGCATGATCAAAGGAGATGTATTTTCAGAATTCTTTCTGATGAGTATTGCTACCATTGGAGCCTTTGCCATCGGAGAATATCCTGAAGGTGTTGCGGTGATGTTGTTTTATGCAGTAGGAGAAGTTTTCCAATCCATGGCAGTTTCCAGAGCTAAAGGAAATATCAAAGCATTACTGGATCAAAGACCTGATGAGGTTACGATTATGGACAATAATCAGCCTAAAACCATCAAAGCAAAAGAAGCAAAAGTGGGTGATGTCATTCAATTGAAACCTGGTGAAAAACTGGCATTAGATGGAGAACTATTGTCCGACTCTGCATCATTCAATACAGCTGCCTTGACGGGTGAAAGTAAACCGGACACCAAAAATAAAGGTGAAGTAGTATTGGCAGGGATGATTAATATGAACAGTATTGCCCTTGTGAAGGTAACTACAGCGTATGAAGACAGTAAATTAAGCAAAATATTAGAATTGGTTCAGAATGCAACAGCCCAGAAAGCTCCTACTGAATTATTCATCAGAAAATTTGCAAAAGTATACACTCCGATTGTTGTATTTCTGGCCATAGGAATTACTTTTTTACCATACTTCTTTGTGGGTGATTACCAATTCAGAGATTGGTTATACAGAGCATTGATCTTCCTTGTAATTTCATGTCCTTGTGCCTTGGTAATCTCTATTCCATTAGGATATTTTGGAGGAATTGGAGCAGCCAGCCGAAACGGAATTTTATTCAAAGGAAGTAACTTCCTGGACAGCATTGCAGAGATTCAGAATGTAGTAATGGATAAAACCGGAACAATGACAGAAGGAGTCTTCAAAGTTCAGGAAGTAAGCATTAGCCCTGAATTTAATAAAGATGAAATCATGCAGCTGGTTAATCTGCTGGAAAGTAAAAGTACACACCCTGTAGCCACGGCTATTCACAACTATGTAGGAGATGTCAATTATTCTATTCCAATGGAAAATGTAGAAGAAATTGCCGGGCATGGATTAAAAGCAACCGTCAACGGAAAAGAACTTCTGGTAGGAAACTTCAAACTAATGGATAAGTTCAATATAAGCTATGATATCAACCATGCTAATATTGTATACACCCTAATTGCAGTAGCATATGATAAGAAGTTTGCAGGCTATATCACGATTGCAGACAGCATTAAAACAGATGCCAAAGAAACGGTTGATAACCTTCATAAAATGGGAGTAAAAGCAACCATGTTGAGTGGAGATAAAGGAACCGTTGTAAAATATGTAGCCGATCAGTTGGGTATTGATAATGCATTCGGAGATCTTTTACCGGAAGATAAAGTGAATAAAGTAAAAGAAATCAAAGCAAAAAATCAGACGGTAGCTTTTGTAGGAGATGGAGTGAATGATGCCCCTGTAGTTGCTTTAAGTGATGTGGGAATAGCGATGGGAGGCTTAGGAAGTGACGCCACCATTGAAACAGCAGATGTCGTTATTCAGGATGATAAACCAAGTAAAATTCCGATGGCGATTAATATCGGTAAACAAACGAAAAAGATCGTTTGGCAGAATATTATTCTTGCCTTTGCTGTAAAAGCGGTAGTTCTTGTACTTGGTGCCGGAGGTTTGGCAACAATGTGGGAAGCCGTATTTGCAGATGTGGGAGTTGCTTTGTTGGCAATTTTAAATGCCGTGAGAATTCAGAGGATGAAATTTTAACCCAAAAAAACATACAACTATATTATATTAACGAAGGCTCTGCTGGTTACAGCGGAGTCTTTTTTGTGATGTAGAGGAAAAAGGTTGTTGGGAGACGCAAGGACGCAAAGGTTTCTACTTATGTTGTGCATATTTAAGGCGCAAGAAAATCGAAAATTTTCAGCAAGTACATAGATTTTATACATAAAAAATCATCCGTGTATTCGTAGCCATAAATATGCAGCATTCAATTTTATTGCAGATAAAATCCTAGCGCCTTAAAAACATAATCTTTTAAAAACTCTTAGCACCTTGGTGTATTCCAACAACTTCTGTATCATCCTCAAAAAAAGCTCTGCTGAAATATCAACAGAGCTTAACAAGATTAAACTTTTATAAAGAACTAAATTTTTTGTTTTGATAAGGCAAAGAAATCAAACTCCTCTTTCCCTATACTGAACTGATGCTCTCCAACCTTTGAAAACCCATTTCTATCATAAAATTGTAATGCCCTTTCATTGGAGTTCAGAACAGATAACCAGATATACTGCTGGTCAGAATTTTCAAAAGAAGTCATCATTTCATCCATTAAAGTTCTCCCCACTTTTTTATCCAAAAATTCTTTGAGTACATAGATCTTTTGTAATTGGGAAACAGCAGCTGAATCAATAAATTCAGTAGGAGAGTGTACTTTCAGTTTTGCATATCCAATAGGAAGCTCGTTCCAGAATGCTATCCAAAATTTATTATTATGATTTCGTATACTGTTTCTGATCTTGGCAACACTGAAGGTCCGTTCAAAATAATCAAACAAATCCTGTTGATCCCGGAAATGTTCTGAAAATGTTTCGGTGAAAGTTATTCTTCCCAGTAATGCAATATGTTGTGCATCTTCTGGTGTTGCGGTTCTGATCTGAATCATGACATACATTCTGAAGCCTTGTAATCAAAGTTCGTTATAATATTAGGATGATGACAGATACAGTTTTGTTAATTTTATAGGTAACAGATTATTGGTGATGGTTAAAATTTTTCGCAGGTTTTGCTGATTACGCAGATTGTTATCCACAATCATCTGTGGAAGTCTGTACTATCTGTGGTTAAATATAAACGCAATCCTAAAAGTTTTCTTCGTCTTCGTGTATTCCAACCAAACATAAGAAACCAATCAAAACCATCAATGACATTCATCATAAATAGAACAGAAAACAATTTTGAAGTAGTATATTTGTAACAGAGAACTGAAGAATTGAGATTATTAATTTCCATATTTATCATTTTTACGGTTGCGGTACGTCCTGTTCTGCCTCTGGTAAACTATGCGGTAAATTATAATTATATTGTGAAAAACCTTTGTGAAAAGAGAGAAATTCCTCAGTCAACCTGTAAAGGAAAATGCTATATTGAAAAAGAACTGGCAAAAACAGAAAGGCAGTCTAGTACTTCACAGACTATAAAGATTGCAGGACTGGATGTCTTTCTTTCTCATGAGATTCTTTCTTTTTCAGATAACAATGATACTGAATTAAAAGATGAAACTCCAGATTCATATTATTTTGATTCACATTCTTCAGATTATTTTTCAAGGATATTCCATCCACCATTAGTTTAATTCTATGTTGAACTAAATTTTTAGTTTTAAGCTAAGAAGCATTTAAACAATTCATTATAAATTAACCTGAAAAACTTTGTCAATAGGTTTTTTATACGATTTCAACTGATCGTATGGTTATTTTGATGTATCGTTTAATCCCGTAATTTTATTTAACATTTATTAATTTCAATTATCATTAAATGAAATCTCCAATTATTTTGATGGCGCTGCTGTCAATAACCCTGTTTTCCTGTGCAAAAGAACCTCAGGTAAAACATAAAAGCCATATGGATTCTTCCGGAGAAAATATAAAAAATGTTCAGGTGGTGAACGAAGAAGATCCTATCTGCCATATGAAAACGGCAGGTTCTTTAAAAGATACTGCAGTATATAAAACTAAGGTATATGGCTTCTGCAGTTCGTATTGTAAAGATGAATTCAAGAAAAATCCTGAAAGTTATGCCCAAAAATAATCAGAAGAATAACAAGAACAAAATCATTATTCCGATTGCAGTGTTCGCTTTACTGTTCTTAGGAATAGGAGTTGGAATGAGTTATTTTAAAAAGAATCTTTATACGGTGATGAAGGTTCCTGATTTTGAACTGACAGATCAGAACGGTAAAAAAATTACCAATAAAGATATGCTGGGGAAAGTGTATCTGGTAGAGTTTTTCTTCAGTAAATGTCCTACAATTTGTCCGGTTATGAATACGAATATGAAAGCCGTTCAAAACCAAATTAACAATCCAGATTTTGGAATTATTTCCATCAGTATTGATCCTGAAAATGATACTCCGCAAACTTTAAAAGAGCATGCCCAAAGAATCGGAGCAAAATCTCCTAACTGGCATTTCCTGACAGGTGACAGAACCTACATCGGGAAACTTGCAGATCAGTTCAATATTTATGTAGGAGATAAGGAAGATGAGGCGGAAAGTCTTAATCACAGTGGAATGATTGCCCTTGTAGATGAGAAAGGTAACATCCGCTGCAGATACAATAAAGAAAATATGCCTATCCTTTATTACTCTGGATTGAATTACGAAGACCCTGAAGGAAAAGTACCAAGACTGAACGGAAAATATCATCCGGACAGAGAGATCCTGATTGAGGATATTAAAAAGTTATTAGATTAGAATGGAAGATGGAAGCACGAAGATGGAAGTATTCTTCGTTTATAGAAGAAAAGGAGTGCAGATTATTAACTAATATAACTCCCAGCTTCAAGCATCCTTACTTCCTTTCTAAAGAAATATTGTTTAACCATACAACAAAACATTATGAAGATTATGAAAATAGCTGCTTTAGGAGCAGTATTCGCGGCTCAGTTTACACTGGCACAATTTAAGCAAACACCTTTACCCTATGCTTATAATGCATTGGAAGGATCAATAGATGCGCAAACAATGGAGATTCATTATTCAAAACATGGGGCAGCCTATGCCAGTAACCTGAATAAAGCGATTGCAGGAACTCCACAGGAAAAAGAAACTTTGATTAAGATTCTTTCTGAGACTTCAAAATTAAGTCCTGCGGTAAGAAATAATGCTGGTGGGCATTATAACCACGAACTTTTCTGGACGATTCTTACTCCGGAGAAGAATACCCAACCTTCTGCAAAATTAGCAAAGGCTATTACCGAAACTTTTGGAAGTATGGATGCTTTCAAAGAAAAGATAAGTAAAGCAGGAGCAGATCGTTTCGGATCAGGATGGGCTTGGCTTTCTGTGGATAAAAACGGAAAACTTTTCGTTTCCTCTACTCCTAATCAGGACAATCCATTGATGGATATCACTGAAGAAAAGGGAACTCCAATTCTGGGAATTGATGTTTGGGAGCATGCTTATTATCTGAAATATCAGAACAAAAGAGCAGATTATCTTTCAGCCATCTGGAATGTGCTGAACTGGAAAGAAGTGAGCAAAAGATATGATGACGCTTTAAGCAAAAAATAATTTATGAAATTAATTTACAGCATACTCTTTATTAGCTATATGGTGTTCAGACCTCTGATACCACTGGCTGAGTATGCTGTAAATTATGATTATATTGTTAATACACTCTGTGTTAACAAAAGCAAACCGGAGCTCCACTGTAATGGAAAATGTTATTTGAGCAAAGAGGTAGCAAAAACCAATGCTGATGCAGAATCTACTCCTTTCAATAAAGCAAAAAGCTCAGGGCAGAAAATTCTTGATATGTATACACTGCCTGAAATTGCAGAGATAGCTCACACTGGAAAAATGATAGTTTCCAAAACTAATTTCATCTACGAAACAGCTTATTCTTTTCTGTTTCTGAAACACATTTTCAAACCACCGGTTTTTTAGTATTCTCCTATAGAAAATTAACCACAACAGTTTATTTAAGAAATCTTGAATAAGCTTATAATCCTATGGCGTAGAAAGCTCACAAAACTTGAAATTTTTTGATTTTCAAAAGTGTTATGTGTACTTATCAACACTCTGTGGATAACTTTAAAATACCCTAAGTGTTATAAAAGTCTTTTGTGCCTTTTTGTGGTAAAAAATATTGAATGTCTCTTCATTCAAGGTATTTCTATTGTATTCACCCAACTAAAAAATCAACAATGAAAATGTATCAACTTTTCATAATGAGTTTCCTGTTGACGGCAGTTTCCTGCACTCTCGACAAAACGGATTATGAAAGCGAAATCAACACAGCCGTTCCGGAACATTACGAATTTAAAGAAGCTGCCACCGTAAATAAAGATGGTTATACAATAAGCATCGAGACTTTAAACGGAACATTTTATCAAGGGTATAATGAAATCAGATTAAAGATTACTGATACCCAAACACATGAAAATATCAATGTTTCGGATGTTACTTTTTTACCGATCATGACGAAGGCTGATGGAAGCAAAGCTTCATGCCCTTATCAATATAACCTAGAATATAAACCGGATGGAAAATATTATTCAGGATATTCCGTATTTACTGATAAAAGCAATACCGCAGCGAACTGGAAACTTTATCTGAGTTTCACGGTGAACCAAACAATATACACGGTCAGCAAAGATGTTACTGTGAATGAACAGAGTAATAAGAATCTTAATATGACCTCGTTTACAGGAAATGATGGTGAACAGTATTATATTGCACTTATTTCTCCTCAAAAACCGAAAGTGGCGGAAAATAAACTGGTAGCAGGGATTTATAAATACAACAAGCCTACTGCTTCTACAGGTGTTTTTCCTGATCCTTCACAGTTTTATTATTCGGAAGTGAAAGGCTACACACTACAATTGGATCCAAGAATGCCGGAACCATCTATGGGAAATCATTCTTCTCCTAATAATCAGGATTTAAAACAAGAAAATGATGGTTTATATCATGGAGTTGTCAATTATACCATGACGGGGAACTGGACCTTAAACTTTATCCTGCTTAATCAAAATGGAAAAATTATCAAGGGAACTAAGGTTTCTACAGATTTTACGCCAGGGGTTCCGGGAGCTAAAAGTGAACTTTTTATTGACACCTTATTCTAGTTTCATGAAGCAGTTCGGAATGATATTGATGTTTTTGGGAGTTATAATACATGCTCAAAACAGAAAGGCACGAAAAGACAGTATTACGCTTTTAGATAAGGTAGAAGTAAAGAGCGGTAAAAAGAAAATGGAGACCGATATGAAAATGTCAGTTTCAGTGGACGAATTTCTGGCATCATCAGATAAAATAAGCTTTATAAAACGGGGAGCGTATGCCTGGGAACCTTTACTCAATAACATGAGTACGGAACGTTCTGTTGTTACCATTGATGGAATGCGGATTTTTGGAGCCTGCACCGATAAAATGGATCCGGTGACTTCTTATCTGGAGAGCAATACTCTTTCATCGATAGATATAAAATCAGGTCAGGAAGGGAGTTCGCATGGAGCTACAGTAGCCGGAAGTATTGATTTAAAAAGAAAAAGCACTCCTTTTGGTCTTGAGAAAAAGTGGAATGGAGCTTATCAGACAGGTTTTGAATTTAATAATAAACAGTTTTTCAATCTTGGGAATATTTCCTATTCCGGGAAAAAACTTGTGGTGGATGGAAGTATTTCCTTAAGAAAAGCACAAAATTATTATGACGGAAATGACGTTGAGGTCAATCATTCACAATATAATAAATTCAATACGGGAATTGGGATAGCCTATAAAACAAGTCCTTTATCTTCAGTAAGAGTAGATGCAATTTTCGATATGGCAAAAAATGTAGGATTTCCTGCATTACCAATGGATTTATGGCTTTCCAGAGCAATGATTACATCTGCTTCCTACAGGCAATTGTTTAATGAAGGATGGATTAAATCCTGGGATACCAAAGTCTATTACAATACCATAGAACATTATATGGATGATACAAAGCGTCCTGAAAATCTTGTACACATGGATATGCCCGGATGGAGTACTACTTATGGATTGGTTTCTTCGGTGAATCTGAAAAAAGAACGGTATACCTCAGCCATAGAACTCAATATGTACAATAATACATCCATTGCAGAAATGCGGATGTATCCGCAGGATCGAAAGAACAGAACCATGTTTGCCTACAGCTGGCCTTGGGTAACTACCCGTTTTGCAGGGCTTTCGATGAATAACAGCTGGGAAATATCGGATAAAAGCAATGTAAGCTTTGGAGGATCTTTAGGATTAAATTACAATGAGTCCAAATATGCAGAGTTCAACTGGATCTTTCACCCGGGAGCACCTCCGCAAAAAACGAGGATTCTTCCCAGCTTACATGCAGGATATCAATTTACGGAGAATCATTTTAGCTTTTCTGTAGGAACCGGCTACGGACATAGAGCGCCTTCTGTTTCAGAAGGCTATGGATATTATATCTACAATAGTTTTGACCGGTATGATTATATCGGAAATCCTGATTTAAAAAACGAAATTTCCTATGAAACCAACGCCAGTGCAGGTTTTAAAAATGAAAAAATGAGTATTGAAGCCAAAGTGAATTACTTCTATATTCAGAATTACATCATTGGGAAAATTTTAAGTCTGGGAAGCCCTATGAATTATCAATCGGTAGGAGTGAAGGCGTATACTTCACTGGATCATGCAACACTTTTTAATATGGCCCTGAATGCCGGTTATAATATTTTACCGGAACTCCATTGGAAAGGAACTTTAACCTATGCCCGTGGAAGAGATGATAAAGGAAAGAATCTACCCTTCATTCGACCTTTAAGCTATCTGACATCCTTACATTTTACCCATCATAATTTGGGAGTTCAGACTTCTGTGAATGGAGATTTCATCCAACATAATTACAGCCCGGAATATGGAGAAGATCAAACCCCGGCTTATGCTGTCTGGAATTTCTCAGTGAACTATACTTTCAATATCCAAAAATTGAAAACCGTTTTTCAGGTAGGTGCAGAAAACCTGTTGAATAAATATTACAGCACCTATGCAGATTGGGGAAACATCCCAAGAATGGGGCGCAATATCTACACCTCTTTAAAATTTAATTTTTAAGGATAACAACTTTAACTAAAACAACCACTAAAATTTTTACAATGCAAAACTTAAAAAAATATTTACTATTATCAGCTTTTTCACTGGGTATAATTTCCTGCCAGAATAGTGATGATAATCCTGTAGCGAATAATGTAACCCTTGAATTTAACAATACGTTTAAGAATACAACCATTATTCTTGGAGGATCTACGTCTGCTATGGCAACCACAAATACTTCTGCAGAAGGACAGGTTCATCACTTTTCAGAATTGAAATATGTAATCAGTAACATTCGTCTGATAAAGGCAGATGGCAATGAAGTTCCTTATAAAATTAATGATCTGGATCAGGGCGCTACAGTAATAGATCAATCAAAACCGGAGACTCTTCGTTATATTTTAAGTAATATCCCAGCAGGAGAGTATAAAAGGATCAAGTTTGGATTAGGTGTAAAAAGAGATCTGAACGTGCTGGATCAGGTGAGATTTCCCAAGTTCTATGCAACCGCAGGAGCCAATGATACACAAATGATGTGGGAATGGGGAGCCGGTTATCGTTTTACAAAAATTGAAGGTTTCTATGGGACGGATAACAAACAGATGTCTATCCATACAGGAAGTACTATAAAAGGATCTGAAGGAAATTTTACTCAGGGAGTAGATGCCTACAGGGAGGTTACCTTAGACTTGCCTAAAAATGCAATAGTAGATAACAAAGCACCTAAAATTACTGTTAAAGCAGACTTTGATAAATTATTGACAGGTAAAATCAACACCATTGTATTGGTTACCGGAACAGGATCAGATGGTAATGCCACTCCGAATATCCATACAGCCAATCAAATGATAAAGTTTGTGGATAACTTAGGTGGAAATGGTTCCAGTGATATTTCCGGAATGTTTTCTGTAAGCAGTGTTGAAAACTAGATTTATCCCAGCTGCAATGGAAAAAGGAATAAGTATTTTAGCGATTTTTATACTGTTAATCTCTTGTAATAACGATCATTATGAGCCGGTTCCGCTTGATAATCCGCAATTATCACTCAATATTCCTTTGGGGTTTCCGGAGCTCAATACTTCGGTGAATTCCAATAGACCTACAAAATATGGGGTGGAGCTGGGAGAGAAGCTATTTCATGAAAAAAGACTGAGTGCAGATAATACCATTTCCTGCTCCAGCTGTCACATTCAGGGAAATGCTTTTGCGGATAACAATGTTCAGGCGATAGGTATTCAGAATAGAGTAGGGCTGCGGAATGTACCGACTATTCAGAACATGATGTTTATGAAGTTTTATAATTGGGACGGGAATATTCTTCAATTGGAAAACCAATCGCTGGTTCCTATTATCACTCATGAAGAAATGGGTTCTTCTATTTTGGAAGTCATTGGTAAAATAAAGGATGATCTTCTATATAAAGATTTATTCAGAAAAGCCTTTGGAGATGAAACCGTTACTCCGGAAAGAATTTATAAAAGTATTGCACAGTATGAATACACGCTAATTTCCGCTAATAGCAAGTATGATAAAGTAAAACGAAATGAAGGGGAAACTTTTACAGATAACGAAGCTCAGGGGTACCGGACTTTTCAACAAAAATGTGTAAGCTGCCATAGCACAGAGCTTTTTACCGATCAGAGCTTCAGAAATATTGGATTTCCACTAAATACCAATACCAATGAGGCAGGACGTGGGAGAGTAACAGGTCTTCCGCAAGATTATATGAGCTTTAGGGTTCCTTCATTAAGAAATGTAGAATATACGGCTCCTTATGGAAGTTTCGGGCAGTTTCCAACTTTAAAAGCCGTTCTTGATTATTTTGATAAAGGGGTTCTGGATGCTGATAATCTTGATCCTATCTTTAAAAACAATGGAAACACAATTCCTCTCACAGAACAGGAAAAGACTAATCTTATCTTGTTTATGAAAACTTTGAGCGACCGTGAATTTGTGAAAGATAAGCAAAGAAACTCCAATAGAAATTGATTGTTTAAATCCCGTTACAAGCTAACGGGATTTTTCATGTTTATGCATTGATAATCATTTTATTCTGCATCACATTGTATCTGGCAGGATTTTTATATCTTTGCCGAAATTTGGTGAGCCGTAACAGGCTCTTAAAAGGGAATCCGGTGAAAATCCGGAACAGACCCGCTGCTGTAAGCTCCACGCCAAAGTTTTTGAAGAATATATCCACTGTTTTTACGAATGGGAAGGATTTCAAAAATGGAGTAAGTCAGAAGACCTGCCAGAATAAATAAACGTTTGACGCTTTCGTGGAATAAAGCTTAGGACTACAATGATGCTGTGCAGTAAATGCTGTGCTTTGTCATTGCTTTTCTTATATCCATTAGCGTCATCATTATCCCTGAATGAGCTAATGGTGGCAAAACTGACTACATCTCAACTTCATAAAATTGTTTTCACAATAAGTGTGTTAACATCACAATTCTTGTTTTCTCAAACCAAGAAAAAAGATACTATTAAAGAAGAAGCTATAAAGGCGGTCAATATTTACAAAAAGAACTTTAAGGAGATCTTACCGGCCCAGACTTTACAGGGCGAAGAGCTCGAAAGGCTGAACAGCCACTCTGTTGCCGATGCGTTGAGGTACTTTTCAGGAATTCAGATCAAAGATTATGGTGGAATGGGTGGTTTGAAGACCGTCAATATCCGAAGTATGGGCAGCCAGCATGTAGGAGTATTCTATGATGGTATTCAATTAGGTAATGCCCAAAACGGATTGGTAGACCTGGGAAGATATTCTCTGGATGATCTGGAAGAAATTTCATTGTACAACGGGCAGAAAAGTGAGATTTTCCAACCCGCAAAAGACTTCGGGTCATCAGGATCAATTTATTTACAACCCAAAACACCAGTATTTACAGGAAATAGAAAAACCAATCTTACCATAAGAGCCAAAAGTGCCTCCATTGATTTATTTAATCCTTCTTTTCGGTTAGAGCAGAAGATATCAAAACGGATAGCAGCAAGCTTTAGTGCAGAATTTCTCCAGAGCGATGGTCTTTACAAATTTCGTTATGGCAGGAAGTTTCCCAATGGTACAACAGCTTCTGATACCATTTCTAAAAGATATGATTCAGATATTAAAGCAAAACGCTTTGAAACATCTGTGAATGGAACTTTGAATAACGGAAACTGGAATATTCGAGGTTATGGTTATATTTCAAACCGTGGGATTCCTGCCCCTATTGTGAAAAATCGCTTTAAGGCCAGAGGAGCAAGAATGTTGGATGAAAATTATTTTGTACAGGCCAATTTCAGGAAAAAGCTGTTTCCTAAGTTTGAAACACAGCTGAAGGCAAAATTTGCCTATGATTACACTTATTTCAATGATACGGTACGATCTCAATCCGGGATGCCTGCGAAAAATACTTATATTCAAAGGGAGGTTTATGTTTCCTCTTCCAATTTATATTCAATTACCCCTAATTGGGATGTCAGTTTAAACGGAGATTTCCAGTACAATAACCTTGATGCTGATTTGTATAATTTTTCTTATCCTACCCGTTATACAAGCCTGGTTGCATTGGCCACAACCTATCAGTGGAACAGATTTAAATTCTTGGGAAGCTTGTTAGGTACATTTACTTCAGAAAAGGTCAAAATGAATATCAAACCTGATGACAGAAGAGAATGGACTCCTGCTTTCTTCATGAGCTATCAGCCTGCTTCTATACCGGAACTTACCCTTAGAGCTTTCTATAAAAATATCTTCAGGCTCCCAACATTTAACGATTTGTATTATACCAGCGTTGGAAATACTTTTCTGAAACCGGAATTTACCCATCAGTATGATCTTGGTTTTACCTATCAGAAAAAGTATGACAAGTCTTTATTCAAAGGGCTGTATGTAAAGGTTGATGGGTATTATAACAGGGTAACAGATAAGATCGTGGCCATCCCTACCACCAATATGTTTCGTTGGATGATGCTCAATCTGGGAAAGGTTGAAATTATAGGAGCAGACGTAAATGTTCAGACGGAATTAATGCTTGGGAAGGTGAAACTTAGGCCATTATTAGCTTATACTTATCAGAGTGCCCAGGATAAAACAATCACTAAAGGGGTTAAGGAAACCTATTTCGGGGAGCAGATTCCGTATACACCAAAGCATAGCGGATCTTTTACCCTAATGGCAGATTATAAAGACTGGAGTTTTAATTATAGTACAATCTATGTTGGGGAAAGATATGACGGACAGCAGGATAATATCCGCTATAACTATATTCAGCCCTGGTATACCCACGATCTTTCTGTTCAGAGAAAACTAAGCCTTGCCGGGCATCCTTTTAAAATAAACCTTGAAATGAACAATGTCTTTAATCAATATTATGACGTTGTCCTGAATTATCCCATGCCGGGAAGAAATTTCAGACTCACTTTAAATTTTACACTATGAAGAAGCTAAATCTGTGTTTTTTATTTTTTGTATTCATTGCCCTTACTTCCTGTCGTACAGATGACACGATCATTCCTATGGAAGTAGTGGAGGGACTTAATCCCGTTGAGAAAACAACCATAAAAGGATTCTATGTATTAAACGAAGGGAACATGGGAAGTAATAAATGTACCCTTGATTTCTTTGATTATACCAAAGGAACCTATTTCAGAAATATCTATTCCGAAATCAATCCGAATGTTTTGAAAGAACTGGGAGATGTAGGAAATGATATTAAGATTTATGGAAGCAAAATGTACATTGTGGTGAATGTTTCCAATACCATCGAAGTCCTTGAGGCGAAAACAGCCAAGCACATTAAATCGATCTATTTACAGAACTGTAGATATTTAACCTTCAAGGATGGAAATGCTTATGCCAGCAGCTATGCAGGCCCTGTAGATATCAACCCATTAGCTCCCAAAGGAAAAGTTGTGGAAATAGACACTTTATCCCTGTCTATCAAAAGAGATGTAACTGTAGGATATCAGCCTGAAGAAATGGAAGTGGTAGGGAATCAGTTATTTGTAGCTAATTCCGGAGGATATATGGTTCCGAATTATGATAAAACTGTTTCAGTAATCGATCTGAACACTTTCACAGAAAAGAAAAAAATTGATGTCGCCATTAATCTTCATCGTCTTAAAAAAGATAATTACGGGGATCTGTATATAACATCAAGAGGAGATTATTATAATGTTCCTTCCAATTTATATCTGGTAGATGCAGCAACAGGAAACATTAAAAAAGATTTTCATATTGCAGTGAGCGAGATGACTATCGTGAACGATAAGCTGTATTACTATGGAAATGAATTCAACTACAATACCCATTCCTACGTAAAAACATATGGAATTATAGATGTAAAGACAGAGCAGGTCATTTCCAACCGGATTATTGATAAGGAATATGAAGACCTGATTAAAACACCATACGGAATTGCCGTCAATCCTATCACAGAAGACATTTATATTACAGATGCCCGAAACTATGTATCCATGGGATTTGTATACTGCTTTGATAAAAACGGACATTTTAAATGGAAAACCGAAGGCGGAAATATCCCTGCCCACTTTGCCTTTTTATACAATTAAACAAAACTGATAGACATGAATAAAAAAACAATTAAGTACATAACAACCGGGCTTTTATCCTTTTTTTTAGCAGGGATGGTAACCTCCTGTCAAAATGATGATGAGGTTACAGCGATTCCTACCGATCCGGAAGTAATCCCCCCTTCTTTTAAATTAGATACAGCCTATACTATTGAGCGTTTCAGAGTATTGAGTATTCCTACCAATATTTCCGGAAAAGTTACCTGGAGTATTAAAGATTCTATTATTTCTGAAAATGCTGAGCTGGAATTCATCAGTACAAAGACCGCTACTTATCCTTTGACATTAAAGGTGGGAGCTAATAAAATATTTCAAACCAAAATAGTGGTAACCAAGGAAGCAGGAACGCTGAGTAAATATATCTCCAAAGTATTTGATTTCCGTCCGGCTGTTGGCCAGTTCACGAATGATATTCCTGAATATGAATTGGGCAATACTGAGGCAGATATGCTTAAGAGAGTTAATGGATACCTTGTAGGCTCTAATCCATCAATGGTTAGTCTGGGAGGTTACGGAGGTTATGTTGTATTTGGTTTCGATCATACGATTCCGAATATGGAAGGAAGAGATTTTAAGGTCTTGGGAAATGCATTCTTTGGAAACTCTGCCAATGATCCCCGCTCAGGAAACTGTGAGCCGGGAATTATAATGGTAGCTTATGACAAAAACAAAAATGGTAAACCGGATGATAATGAGTGGTATGAAATTGCAGGGAGTGAATACTTTAAAAATGAAACCCTGAAAAATTATGGTATTACTTATTTCAAACCTGATGAAAATAAAACTCCAGTTCCCGGAAACGATAGCTGGCAAACTGATGTGGAATACATCAAATGGCAGGATAATATCGGAAATACAGGATTTAAAACAAAAATGGCCTTCCATACACAAAGCTATTATCCGCTATGGCTGTCAGGGGCTTCCTATGGTTTTACAGGAACCAGACTTAAAGATAATTATTACGACCAAAGCGGGGCAGGGAACTATTGGGTAGGAAAGTCTTATGATTTCGGATATGCAGATAATGCACCCAACAATGATGAAGCTTCCAATATTGATATTTCCTGGGCTGTTGACAAAACCGGTAAATATGTAAAACTTCCGGGAATCGATTTTGTGAAAGTATACACAGGAGTAAACCAGGAAGCCGGTTGGCTGGGAGAAGTGTCTACAGAAGTGGCAGGTGCTTACGATTTACATCTGAAAAAATAACAAGCGTAACATATATTTAAATTAGTAAGAATGAAAAAGTTTTACCTTTTTACCGTGCTTTTTCTATTGGCATTTTTTACAAATGCCCAGATAAAAGTACAGGGAGTACCCCGGAATGATATTTCGGTAAATACTCCTTTAGCTACCAATAATATTACTACCAATATTAGTTTTTCTGATATTCAGTATTGGGTAGGAACAGGTTGCAATCAGGCAGCATTTGTAGTGCAGTGGAATGATAGCAAAAATCCTGATGCCCTGGTATGGGGGTTTAGATGGGATGGTAATGCTACAGGAGAAGATATGCTTAAGGCAATTGCAAAAGCTGATCACAGATTTTTTTCACTATTGTATCCGGGAACTCCATACGGTACTGCTGTAGGTGGAATTGGATTTGACCTTAACGGGCAGGACTCTAATGCACTTATTAAAAATGGAAATACAAGCTACCCTTTATACCCGATGGATGGAGTTATAAAGACTACAGCATACGATTTCGATGATTACACAGCAAAAGATGTGAATGACCATTGGGTGTCTGGCTGGAATGATGGTTTTTGGTCTTATCTGGTGAAAAATCCGGCAGATAATGACTTTTCGCCTTCAGGCACAGGATTTACGGGACGTATTCTTCAAAACGGATCATGGGATGTATGGAATTATAGCCCCGCTTTTCAAACTCCACCAATATCTACTTTAACTCCGGTTTCTCCTTATGTAGGTACCACGAATTTTACCAATGGATTTTTTATGGTCAATGAAGATTGGTTTGGACATGGCAATGGCTCTGTTAATTTTATTGATAACAATGGGCAGATCAACTATCGTGCTTACAGCAGTGTAAATAATAACCATGCTTTCGGAGCTACTACGTCACACGGAACCATTTATGGGGATAAATTCTATTTTGTTTCCAAGCAGGCTGCTGATGGTGGAGATACTCAGTATACACCAGGAGGAAGATTGGTAGTGGCCAATGCAAAGACTTTACAGAAAATCGCAACATTTGATAAGATTGGGGATGCAGATGGAAGATCATTCCTTGGGGTTAATGAACATAAAGGATACCTTGGTACATCTAAAGGGATCTATTTATTCGATATTGATAATCTGCAGATTGGAAGTGTAATCAGCGGAACAGGCACAGCGCAGATTGGAAATATGATCCGTACTTCAAAATATGTTTTTGCGGTGAATCAAACTGCAGGAATTCAGATTATTGATCCTAATACCAATACAATAATCAATACCATTGCAGGTTCTTTCCATTCTATTGTTCAGGCTAAAGACGGAAGTATCTGGGCTATTCAGAATCAGAAGTTAGCCAATATTGATCCTGCTACTTTTGCTCTGCAGTATTATAACATTCCAACTTCATCCTATTCAGGCTCTTGGGGGGCATGGAATGCAGGAAGTTTTATAGCGAGTAATACTGAGAATACATTATATTGGATGAAATCGGGAAATCAGATTGCAAAATTTGATGTAACCAGCAAAGTATTTAATGAAACATTTATTACGCTGCCAGGACAGACCGGAAATTATAAGCAGGTACCTTATGGAGCTGCGCTTCGTGTAAATCCTGCTACTGGAAATCTTATTGCGAGTACCACAGAAAGCGGATTTGGAGCTCATTTCCAAAAGAATTGGATTCACACATTTAATGCAAATGGAGCTCTTATTGATACCAAAGTGTTGAATGATTATTACTGGTTTCCTTCTGTAGCAGTTTTCCCGGATAATACTGCTCCGGTAGTAAGCAATACATTCCCATCGCAGGTTACTGCATCGGGTATTACAACTATTGATTTGAAAACATTGGTTTACGATGGAGACAGTTTTGGAGCATCTATTGTGAAATCTGTTAAGTCAAATAGCAATCCATCGGTAGTTTCTGCTGATATCAGCGTTAATGAAGAGCTGGTGCTTACTCCGATAGGTTCAGGAACAGCTGATATTGTAATCAGCTTCAATTCGAACGGTAAAGTGGTGGAAGGTACACTTAAAGTAAACAGTATTACTTCTACATTAGCGACTGCAGAGGTTAAAAAGATAGGATTCAGTATTTATCCCAACCCTGTTACTGATATTCTGTATATCAAAACACAGGAAAAAGTAGTAAGTGTTGCCATTTATGATGTTTCTGGTAAACTTATCAATACCCAGTACAATAATGGGAAGGTAAATGTAAGCATGTTACCAAAGGGAATGTACATTCTAAAAGCGACAACTGATAAAGCCGTATACCAGCAAAAGCTGATTAAAAATTAATTTTAGCATAGCTAATTTTTGTTTCACTCTGACCCGGCCAGGAATTGGCCGGGTTTTTTTTGAGGAAATCGGACGTATTTTTTTAGGATTGCCAGAAAAAAGATCAAAATTTTAAGTTTTTATTCGAAAACCTATACAACGTTGGTGATAAAAAATACAAAGGTTGCACCCTTTCAGTTATTGAGAGTGTAGAATACGTGTAGAGTGCTTGGTGTACGATGGTTATTGCAGCTGTTGTATATAAGGCGTACATCTATTTTTGGAGATCAGGATACCGAAATATACTTTTGTTCAAACCAAATGAGAAACAGGGAAAATTATGTATTCCCTTTGATATTCTTTGTGAATCGAATATCTTATTCTCTCAGGTAGGTATAGGTGCGGCCAACCCCAGGGGTGTGTTAGACATCAATAAACCACCAATAATATGGGGTTGGTTTTTACTACCAATACAGATTAATTGTACAAAAGTGCGGAGAAGATAGGTTTTATATAACCTGTTTTATTTTTTATTTTAAAGAGTTTTTTAGAGATTAAAAATGTATTACGCTTCTGAAGGCTTTCTGCTGCTTAATGTAGCATGTACGTGATGCAGACAAAATAGACAAGGCAGGTCGATGTAACCTGCCTTTTATATGATCTTAAATGATTTTCAAGTTTATCTTGTAAGAATAAACTTACGGGTGTGCTTTTTCCCATCTTTAGTCTGCACGGTAAGTAAGTAAACACCGCCTGGCATGGTAGAAGGTACATTAAAAGTTTTTGATCTGAATTGAAAGCGGTGCATTTCCATTCCTGATGTATTTCTGATGGAAATTTCAGAATCCAGAAGGAGAATGTTTCCATCCAAAGTAATCTGTCCCGTAGTTGGATTAGGAGTAATGATAAGCCTCTCTTCAGGGAGTGTTGCTTTCATTGTTGTAGATGAAGAGGTAGATGAAACTGCAGGCGTTCCATAAATTGAAGCCAGATTTTCAATTTCTTCTTTAGAAAGAGCCCTGTCATAAATAATAAGTTGGTCAAGTGTAGAATAGCCAGTATGAATTTCGAATTGTTTATTTTGATATTCAAAAGCTTCCCGAGGTAAACATTGTGGAGAGGGGCTGTCTGAAATATTTCCATTAATGTATAAACAAACGCTATCATGAGTATAACGTAGTGCATAGTGATTGATACCCGGAAGGGTTGAAGAATCAGTACCAAAATGTATTTTTTGAGAGTCCATTGATAGTGCCTTTCCAAACGCATTTAATTGAATAGATGGAACTAATGCTGTTTTAATTTCAGCCCAAAAAGATAATGTCAAGTCATAGTCAGTATTAGGAAGAGGGAATACCGGACTTTTGAATATATGAGAACTTTCACTAAATATATAAGGATCACCAGTTACAAGCATTTTGTCACAGGAAAGATCTTTTACATAATCAAATGATAGATTTGAAGTCTGATTAACTAAATTTAATCCCAAGATAGTATCATTGAGGTTTCCATCAAAAGGATAATAGGCTATAGGATTAGCCGGTGGAGTACCACATATTATTTGTGGAGTGGATACATGGTAAGCATAATATATTGCTATGATATCACTATAGCCATTATTAAGATATATCCGAACACGGTCAAAACTTTTTTGAGGAATAAATTCTATAGTTCCCCTGTTTAATTGTGTTCCAATTTTTAACATACTATCTGTGATGAAAGTTAAGTCATTATTGGAAGTATTTCCCAAAAATGTTTCCACAGAAACTTTACTTAATTGTTGCGGCGATAAATTACTGGTGCCTATACCAATCACTACCTTTCTGAACTTCCTGGTGGTGGTAGCTGGAAAAATTAAAGACTGTCCTGTTTTTCCGGTTTCACCTACGGGTATTATTAATGAAGAATAATCCTCTTCATTAGCTCCTACTGCATTTTGAGGATTTTGTATTGAACAACCGCCACAGAATCCAATGGTGTGGCTGGCTTGCCCAGAGGCATAGATTTTATCCGGATTGGATGAGATTGATGGTGGTGGGCAGCTTGGAAATTTGTCATAAGAGCAAAATAGCAGTCGGATTTCTTCGGGAGTTAGCTTTCTGTCATAGATGATAAGTTCATCAATGAGGGCTTTGTTGAGAACCAGGTTGATATTGTGTTCAAATGCTTCATCATTTCCAAAGGAATAAGTATGGCCAATACAGGGTACATTTATAGAGTTTGTAGACTGTACCAGAACCCCATTTTTGTAAATACACAACATTCCGTCTTCTGGATAATCTGTGCTTTTATCATCATAATCATATGCTACCACATAGTGATTCAGCTGCCCTGGAGTATTATTTACCTGAGCATAAGTAGGATCATTTTCCCCTACAGGATATGGATACATTGCCGCTTTTGCTGTTTCCGGAGTTATAATGATCTCGTTTCCGGGAACTCCGATTCTCAGATTTCCGGAATTTTCAACACGGGCCCAGAATGAAATGGTTTTTGGGCTATCCATGATAGGGTGGGGAAGAGGTTTGTCAGCCATAAGTTTTTTTTCAGTTGTTAAAGCTTCTAAAGCCTGGCCACATACTAACCCATTTTGGAATGTGTTTGGTGTACTACCTATAAGATGCATATCTGATATCGCATCATTCGTATTGCCATTAAATGAATAATAATAAAGCGGGTTAAGTGGCGGAGCCCCGCATTCCGTAAAAAAGCCGGGTAAATAAGCATAATAAATTCTGAATTCATCATTCAGGTCAAGAAGCTTACCGTCCAAAACGATTTTGATACGATTGAAGCGCTTGATGGGATTGATTTCAATACTTCCTTGGTGTGAACTATTGATTTTGAGCATTTCATGGTTAACAGATACCTTATCATTATTAGAGATGTTATCCAAGAAAGTTTCAATCGTAACTCCCTTCAATGTGGATACAGCGAGATTGTTGTTGAGAGTGCCGATTCCAATAATTGCCTTTAATTTGCTGACGACAGGGAAAGATAAAGTTTGCTCTACTTTACCATTAAGACCAATGCCGATTTTTAAAGCTGAATAATCATTTTCATTGCTTCCCACTGCGTTTTGTGGATTTTCTACATTACAAGCCAGGCATATTCCTGAGATTTGGTTGGTTTGGTTGCTTGCATAAATTTTACTTTGTGCAAATGAAAATGTGCTCATAAGAAGCAGAGCCGTACTCGATAAAATTACTTTTATTGAGGAAGGCCATGATGATAAATTAGTTTTCATATATTGAGATTTAGGTATTAGTTTATTATTGTCAGAGAATCATAATGTTGTATTAGTAGTATATATAGAAAAAAGCGGCAGGCTTAAAAAAGCCTGCCGCCTCTGGCATGTTTAATTATTTATTTAAGTAAAACCTTACTTGAATGTGTTTTCCCATCTTTAGTCTGAAGTTTTATAATATATAATCCTTCAGGCTGATTGGTTTCAAATGTATTCGAATTGAGTTTGGTACGGAATACCTCTTTTCCGGAAGTGTTGAAAAGAGTAACCTCTGAACCTTCGGCTTTTATATTTTTATCCAGAGTAACCTGACCATTCTGGCTGTGAGCCATCAAACTGATGAAAGGATCTCTATACTGATATCCATAATATACTCTTAGCTCTCCACCTAAACTCAATAATCCACCATTTACATTGATCTTAATACGGTCATAAGGCTTGTTCATGGTAAGTTCAATTTCACCTTTGCTTGGATCACCAGCCCCAAGCTTTAAAATGTCATTGTTAAGATTTTGATAATCATTGTTAGAAACATTTCCGTTGAATGTCTCGATAGATACACCCCCTAATACTTGTGCACTTAGAGGAGTTCCGTTAGAACCGATACCAATCACCAATTTGTTGGTGTAAGCACTGTTAGGGAAAATTAAAGTTTGTTCAGTACGGGCCAGTAAACCAATGGATACCTGTAGAACAGAATAATCACTTTCATCAGGACCAATGGCATTCAGAGGATTTACCACTCCACAGCCTATACATACACCATGTACCTGATTCGTTTGAGCACTTGCATAATATTTTACAATTTGTGCAAATGACATGTTGCTTGCCAGAAACAATAAAGAAACAAAAACAGCAGTCTTAAGACTGCGCGGACTCAATAATAAATTAGTTTTCATATATAAAGATTTTGATTTTTAGTTTTGTGTAAATTTATAAATAAAATAATTATGTTAAATAATTTATTTCAATTTTTTGTGATATGTTAAAATTTAACTTATATAATATGTTTTATTTAATGATATATTAATGTATTCTATACTCTTAGGCATAAAAAAACGGCAGCCTTTTTAAAGACTGCCGTTTTCTATTTTTATCAATTTATTTAATAATGATTTTTTTAGAATATGTTTTTCCTTCCTTAGTCTGAAGATTCATAATGTAAACTCCTTCAGGCTGGTTAGAATCAAATGTATTGTTTCTAAGCTTTGAACGGAAAACTTCTTTTCCTGAAGTATTCGTTAAGGAAACCTCAGAACCTTCTACACTAACATTTCCGCTCAGAGTGACCTGTCCGTTCTGGCTATGAGCCAATAGGTGGATCAATGGATCCTGATAAGCATAATAAATTCTGAATCCACCTCCAAGACTTAACACTCCTCCGGTTAAACCAATTCTTATTCCATCATAAGGTTTGGTAGGCTTAAATTCTACTGTACCTCTATTAGGAGTTGCTCCTAATTTTAGAAGACTGATGTCTATCGTTCTGCGGTCCTCGTTAGAAGTACCTCCATTCATCGTTTCAAGAGTTACACCACTTAAGAGTTGTACAGATAAAGGTATGCTATCTGTTCCTATTCCTACAACAAGCCTTGTATCGGCTCTAAGATCAGGGAAAATTAAGGTTTGCTGAATCCCGCCTAATAATGCAGTTCCCAATACCATTGTAGAATAATCATCTTCATTACCTCCCACTGCATTCAATGGATTATCTACACGGCATCCTAAACAGGCTACACCAAATACACCAGAACTTTGAGCATGAGCATAAATTCTGTCCTGGCCCAATAAAAACTGAGCGGAGAATAAGCAGAATGCAACTAAGGCAGCTTGAAAGGAGAATTTATCTCTCAGAAGTAAATTAAATTTCATGTTATTATTTTTTATATGAATAGTTTTAGCCAAATTTAAGGAATTAAAGAAGATACAAAAAATAATATTTCTTTTTTTGGTGATATTTTTAATGAAATTTAATATTCCTCAAAACCCTTTCTCAATTAAGAATGGCTGTAGAGGCTTAAAGCTATTGAAATAAATAGATATTGAGATAGGGAAGGGTGTAAAAACAAAAAAAGGACTTTTGAAAAAGTCCTTTTTAGTAGCCCGTAGGGGAATCGAACCCCTCTTACCAGAATGAAAATCTGAGGTCCTAACCGATAGACGAACGGGCCCTCTATCTTCCACTACCGAAATAGTGTGCTAGGTTTGTTTTTATAAGTATCAACTCTTAATTTGTAGCCCGTAGGGGAATCGAACCCCTCTTACCAGAATGAAAATCTGAGGTCCTAACCGATAGACGAACGGGCCGGTTAGATTTATTTAAGTATTAGCTTTCCACTTTGTTTTTAAAAACCACTATAAAACAAGTGGTTTTTAAAAATTAAGTAGCCCGTAGGGGAATCGAACCCCTCTTACCAGAATGAAAATCTGAGGTCCTAACCGATAGACGAACGGGCCGCTATACTTATTACGCTAATTTATTAACGTGCTTTGTTAATTTGCTTTTCAAGTTAGCCGCTTTGTTTTTGTGGATAATATTTTTCTTAGCTAATTTATCCAATAAAGCGATAACTTTTGGCAGTTGCTCTGTTGCAGCAGCTTTGTTCTCCTCATTTCTTAAGGCTTTCAATGCTGTTCTAGCAGTCTTGTGATAATATCTATTACGAAGTCTTCTAGTTTCGTTCTGTCTGATTCTCTTTAATGCTGATTTATGATTTGCCATATCGTTCAAATGTGAGTGCAAAACTATAAACTTTTTTTGAAACTACCAAATTTATTTTTAAAAAAATTAATTTTCTTCTGAAAGGTACTTTCTAAGCTTATCTATTGCTTGTTCTATTTTTAAATTTTCTTGTTCTTTTTCAATTTTTTTGATCGTATTTCCTAGCATGATCAGTGCATTATTCCATTCTCCAGTAGTATTGGTGAAAGTAAGTCCGTCTATTGTTACTTCAAAAGCAACCCTTTCTCCTGTCCTGTAAAGCCTGAAACTTATTTTATCATCCTTGCCTGTAATCCCTTCTTCATTGATTTGTAAATCATAACTTTTTGGGTTAGAGTGGATTTTCTTAAAAAGCAATTTTGCTTCTTGTATTTTTAAATCCGGCATGATATAAAATTTGATAATCTGTAGTCTCCTACAGACTGAGGGTTATCAATAATATTTTTCATCAGTGTCACCATATTTGTTTGACCAATTATGGTTAAATTTATTAAAAAATTTTTGCAAATATAAGACTTTTGTGAAATATAACGTATACAGATTGGTTTTTTAGAGTAAAAACCATGATATTTTTATTTGAATAATAATAAGTTATTCAGTACCAGTGTACTATTGTTTTCGGAATTTTCATATCTGATTATAAATCTTAATTTAGAAATATCAGGAGGATAAATAAGATAAAGGGGGTGTTGGTATTTTATACTAAGTTTATTAGTGAAGAAATGGGCTTTACAATCTAATTAAAAGGACATTGCTGTTAAAAACAGTTGTCAGGGTAATTTTTGTAAGAAAGCAGGTCCTGTGCAACAAAATATCAAATCACCAGAATAATACTTTCATAATAACTTGATTGTATTAAAATAAAAAAGGAGAAATGATCATGATCATTTCTCCTTTTTTGTAGCCTATAGGGGAATCGAACCCCTGTTGCAAGAATGAAAATCTTGAGTCCTGACCACTAGACGAATAGGCCGAATTTTGAGGTTGCAAAAGTAGAAAAACCTTTTGAAACTTCAAAATTATTTTTTAGTTATTTATAAACTTTTTGAATCACTGTATTCTTAATTCCTTTGGCCTCAACCTCTTTTTGTAATTTTACGGCATCCTCCAAAGTATAAGCCTTTCCATAGGTATAATAAAATACACCGCTGTCTTTCTCCCTTTCCACATCTTTAAGGGTCTGAAGTATGTATGAATTACCATTCAGTTTTTCTCCGGTATATACTTCCAGCGTATAATATCCCATGTTTATTCTCTGATTAGGCATGAATCCTACCGCAAATGCGTTCCTGAACCCGGCATCTTTAGCTGTTTTAAGATTAATATCTTTCACAGAAGCCATATTGGTTACTGCGTAATAGTATTTATATTGTCCGTTTTCTTTAAGGGTAAGGACATAGTTCAGTCCTTTTAACGCAGGGTCGTTCTCATTGTATTTCGTAGGAGAACTCATCAGTAATATTCTGAAATCATTTTTCAACGGTGTTTCTGCAGGTTTTTCCGGTTCTTGTTTTTTAGTAGTAAAAGACCCTCCTGTTTTTCTGTCAACCGCTTTTTTATAGTCAATGATAGCATTGTAGATACTTTCTGCAATTTCAGTCTGTCCTTTTTCGGAGGCGATATAGTGGCTCTCTTCCGGATGGTTAATGAAACCTGTTTCTATGAGAACAGAAGGCATGGCATTCATACGGAGAACGTGAAGATTCTTCTGGAATACTCCCCTTGAAGATCTTTTATCTTTATTTACAAAGTTATCTTCTACCAATCCGCCTAAAAGAAGGCTGGATTCAAGATATTTACTCTGTTGAAGCTTTAATGCAATTAAAGATTCCGGAGAATCGGGGTTATAGGATCCGAAGGTCTGTTTATCCTTTTCATCCAGAAAGATCACGTCGTTTTCCCTTTTGGCAACCTCCAGATTTTCATTATTCTGGTTGGGTCCCTGTACATAAGTTTCGGTACCATAAGCTGTAGGTCTCGCAGAAGAATTACAGTGAATGGATACAAAAAGATCTGCCTTGCTTCTGTTAGCGAGGTTGGTTCTGTCGGATAGGGAAGGGTACTCATCAATCTTTCGGGTATAGATTACTTTGAAGTCCCTGTTTTTTTCCAGCATGGCTCCAACCTTTAAGGTAATGGCAAGAGTAATGTCCTTTTCTGCAATTCTTCCAATGTCCGAATAAGTCCTGTTGGCTCCATGGTCACTTCCTCCGTGTCCCGCATCAAGAACTAGTGTAAACTTCTTTTGAGAGAAGATAAAGTTACTGATTAGGAGTAGGAGAAATGATAAAATTATTTTAAAATTTTGTTTGCGCATCTTACAGTTATAAAAATTATATTAATTTTGGGCCTTAATTATATAGAACAAAATTGGCCAAAACCGTCTTCAAAAATATATTACAAATTTTAATTATCCTAATTTTTAACAATTTTTTAGCACAGAAAACGCCTGAAAAATTGCCTAAAAATACGGTTAAAGATACTATTTCCAAAAAGGATACCATTGTTGCTAAAAAAGAAGCTTTAGATGATATACTTCATACAAAAGCAGACGATCAGCGAAGAGATATCCCTAAAAAGATGACATTCCTTAATAAGAATGCCCAGGTAAAGTATCAGGATATGCAGATTGATGCAGATTATATTTCCATTGATGATAATAAAAACCTGATCTATGCCAGAGGGAAATTAGATTCTTTAGGAAAGATCATAGAGCCTGTAGTAACTACCCAGGCCGGGAAAAAATACGAAACCAACGAGTTCAGCTATAATACAAAAACCAAGCAGGCTATTGCTTTTAATGCAAGAACAGAGGAAAGTGAAGGAGTAATTATAGCCCAAAAAACAAAAAAATACAATGATTCGGTGTTTGCTATGAGAAAAGCAGATTATACCACCGATGAATATTTTGTTAAGAAAAAAGATACGGCAGCGGATTATTTCATGAGAGCTTCTAATATCAAGCTGATAAAATCAAAAAATAAATCCCAAATCGTTACAGGACCTATTCAAATGTACATAGAGCAGGTTCCTACTCCGCTTATTATGCCTTTTGCCATTCTTCCTTTCTCGGATAAAAGAGCAGCAGGTATTTTGATTCCGAGTTTCGGGGAAAGAGAAGATGTTGGATTTTTCCTGAACGGTATTGGATATTATCAGCCGATTGGAGAACATTTTGATCTTAAAGTGCTTGCAGATATTTATACCAAAGGAAGCTGGAACTTGCGTCCACAAATGAATTATCAGAAAAAATACCGTTATTCGGGAAGCTTCAATGCAGACATTGGAACTATGGTAAGAGGAATCAAGGGACTGGATGATTATACTAAGAATAGCACTTACCGTATCAGCTGGACCCATTCTCAGGATTCAAAGGCAAATCCTTTTCTTACCTTCAGTGCCTCGGTGGATATTGTAAGTACAAAGTTCTATAATAACCCGCTTAACAACAATTATATTTTCAACCAGAATGTATTGAATACCCAGCAGAATTCAACGGTAACAGTTACCAAAAGATTTCTGAAACTTCCGGTAACCATTACAGGAACGGCATCTTACTCACAGAACTTTGCAACAGGATTGGCCGATCTTCGTCTTCCGCAGATGAACGTAGCAGTTAATCAGTTTTATCTCTTTAAATCGAAATCCGGAGTAAGACAAGGGCTTCTTGAAAATATTACGGTGAATACCGGTTTTAACCTTACGAATTTTGTGAACACTCAGGAAAATGAACTGTTCAAAAAAGAAATGTGGGATAAAATGCAGACGGGGCTTAAGAATAATATCGCTTTAGCTACCAATACTACTTTGGCCAAATATTTTACATTCAGTTTAAGTGCTAATATTGATAATGCTTTAACTACAAAAACATTAAACAGATATTATGATCCTGTAAAGAATGTAACCGTGGATGAAATCAATAAAAAATTCGCAGGATATTCTTCATTCTCTACTACTGCCAGTCTTCAGACAACATTGTATGGAATGATGAAGTTCAAAAAAGGATCTATTGTGGAAGCGGTGAGACATATGGTAACTCCAAGTATTGGGTTTACTTATTCTCCGGATTTTTCAAGCCCTAATTTCGGATATTACAAGAACTATTACAATGCAAACGGAGCGCTTACTCCTTATTCCATCTTTGAAAAAGGAATTATTGGAAGTCCATCAAACAATTTGGTGGGTGCATTAGGTTTCAATATCGGAAACAATATCGAAATGAAGGTGAAATCTAAAAGTGATTCTACAGGGGTGAAAAAAGTGAAGATCTTTGAATCTTTAAACCTTTCGGGAAACTACAACTTTGCTGCTAAAGATCACCCTTGGTCTATTTTTACTATTAATGGACAGTCTTCTTTCTTTAATAATAAACTTACTGTTAATACCAGCCTTTCTCTTGATCCATATAAAATTGAATTCATTCCAGGACAAGATCAAGGAATCAGAACAGAGAAGTTTGGAGCTTTTGGAGTACAGGGATTCAATGTTCAGTTATCTTACCCTTTAAGCAGTGAAATCTTTGGAGAAAAAACCGATTATGCTAAAAAATATAGTTCAAAAGGAGAAGTAAGAAATGAGAACTATTATTTTGATGATGATAACTACTCACGTTTCGATCAGGCATGGACATTGAATATTAATGCTAATTATGCGTATTCTAAAGGAACTAGCAGGTTTGGAAATAAAATTGCCTCTCTAGGTCTTGATGGAAGTATTAAGCTTACTCCTTATTGGAATGTTACAGGAAGTACCCATTATGACTTGGTGACTAAAGAATTGGCGTATACAAGAATTGGTTTTTCAAGAGATCAGCGAAGTTTTACCATTAATTTTAACTGGGTGCCTTTTGGACAATATAAGGTATATGACTTCTTTATTGGGATCAAAGCCAATATCTTAAGTGATGCATTGAAGTATAAAGACAGAAGCTTTACCCAGCCAAATGCACCTTTCTAATATCAGATTGGCATTTGACAATATAAATTTTATATTTGCATCCAAAATAAATCTAACGAGATTATCATGAAATTGCTTAACTTATGGTTGGTAATGAAAGATAATTTTACAAAAAAATAAATATCCGTATATGAAACAAATAATCAATACAGTTAATGCACCTGCGGCTATCGGTCCTTATTCACAAGCTAATATGGCTAACGGAGTTTTATACATCTCCGGACAGATTCCTGTAGATCCTGCAACTGGTAAACTGGTAGAAGGAATTGAAAAGGAAACCCATCAGGTAATGAAAAATCTTGAGGCAATCCTTACAGAAGCTGGAATGACTTTTAAAAATGTTGTAAAAGCAACTATCTTTCTTAAGAGCATGGATGATTTTGCTGTAATGAACGATATTTACGCTTCTTATTTAGATGCAGAAAGCTATCCGGCACGTGAAACTGTACAGGTTTCTTGCCTGCCTAAAAATGTGGATATTGAAATTTCTATGATCGCACATCAGGATTAATGAACTTTATAAGAAATACATTTGCGATATTGATAGGCCTTGGGATAACTGGGCTTATTATCACTCTTGGTATAAGAGCTTTTCCGCAATGGGTTACTTTTGAAGCTTTTGCTCCGTTTGAGCATTGGCAGAGATTTCTTTTCAGTATGAAGGACGATAAAGCCTTTTTCGGCTTTCTTTTGTTTATTTCCGGACTGGGAACTACCATTGGTGGAGTAGCAACCGCAATCATCGTTAAATACGCTAAAGTGGCCTATGCTATTCTAATCGGTTTCATTATGCTTTTTATCGCAATGCTGGATGTCATTATATTTCCTTATCATCCTACATTTTATAAGATTTCAATCTTTCTTACCTTTTTCCCTTTTTCCTGGATAGGAGGTAAAATTGTAGAAGTGATCTATGAGCGAAACAAGAAGAAAAGAATCGCTGAGAAAATGAATAAATCCAAATAAATAATAAAAAAACGCTGCAAATCTTTGCAGCGTTTTTCTTTGATATGAAAATAACTATTGTTTAGTTGTTGATTACGGCATTTTAAATCCTTTCGTGTACATTCTTCCATAGTCATCCACAAACTTCACCTGTACATTTCCTTGGTATTTACTCAATATGCTTTCGATGTCTTTCTGTGAATTTACCGGCTTGCCATTTATTTCAATGATGATATAGTTGTCTACGATTCCGATCTTGGCCATTTCACCTCCTTCAGATACGTTTTTAGTCACTACACCACTATTCAAACCATATTCGGTTTTGAATCTTTCAGTAAGAGGATCAAATTCAGCTCCGATTTTTTCGGTTACGCTAAGATCTGCTTTGGTTCTTGTAGATGTACCCCCTTTCTGATCTCTCAAAGTTACGTTGGTTGTTGCTTCTTTACCATTTCTTGAATAGGTTACCTGAACTTTATCACCAGGACGCTTGCTTCCGATAGACATAGAAAGATCAGCAAAATCAGTAATATCGTAGTTGTCTATTTTTGTAATGATATCTCCTTTTTTCAGTCCCGCATCTTCTGCCCCACTGTTATCCCCAAATCCGGTTACATAAATTCCGCTACCAGACTTAATGGTGGTTTTGAATTGTTTGTTATAGGACTGAACCTGTTGGTCATTGGAAAGGTCTAAAGACTGAACGCCTAAGAATCCTCTTTGTACGATACCAAACTTCTTAATATCCTCAACAATTTTTCTTGCTAAATTGGATGGAACGGCAAATCCGTACCCTTGGTAATATCCTGTTGTAGACTGGATCGCAGAGTTGATCCCGATAAGTTCCCCATTAGTATTCACCAAAGCTCCTCCAGAGTTACCAGGGTTGATGGCAGCATCTGTCTGAATAAAACTTTCAATAGGATTACTTGCTTTCCCCTGGCTTCCTAAAATACCAATCCCTCTTCCTTTAGCAGAAACAATACCTGCTGTTACGGTAGAGTTTAATCCCAATGGATTTCCTACAGCCAATACCCATTGTCCCACATCAATATTGTCAGAGTTAGCAAAGTTTAAGTAAGGAAGCCCTTTTTCTTCAATCTTTAATAAAGAAATATCTGTGTTGGGGTCAGTTCCCACTAAGGTTGCGATATATGATTTTTTGTTGCTTAGAACCACTTCAAGTTTATTAGCACCTGCCACTACGTGGTTATTCGAGATAATATATCCGTCAGGAGAAATAATTACTCCAGAACCCATTCCTGAAGGCATATTGTCCGGAGCCTGTTGTTGCTTCTGTCTTTGCTGGCCTCTTCCACCAAACGGATCTCCGAAGAAATAATCGAATAGATCCTGTTCAGTAGCCCTGCTTGCTGTTCTGCTTTGATAATTTTTAATGGTAACCACAGCAGGAACAGTTGTTTTAGCTGCTTTTACAAAGTCATCACCCACTGCTCCGGTATTCATACCTGCAAATGATGTGTTAGGAGCTGATGTTGTGAAAAATGATTGATCTCCGTTATTGGAGCCGTGTCCGAAATATTGTATAGCTCCAACGGTAGTAGCCCCAGAAATAACTCCGACTACTGCAAATGGTAATAGTTTTTTTAAAGTACTCTTCATTGTATATCTTTCTTGTTTATTAATTAATTTCTTTTTATGTTTTTGAGTAAACAAATTTAATGTTAAATAAGTAAGCAATTAGCATGCTATGTTTCAATTTTAACTAAAATTTAACGGCTATTATATCATTTTATGTATTATGTCATAATTGTTAAGCCCGGTATTAACAAAACTTAAAATAAAATTAAATGAAATATGACAAAATGTTGCTATAATAAGTACAATATAAAAAGTATTTTTCATTGCTTGTCACCAACAGCTGTTAATTATCATTTAGCTAATGAAGAGGCATTAATTGGAAAATGTTTATCTTTGCAAAAATATTTTTCTCACTTAAAACGTTTATAGCATGCAACTGTATAACACCTTAAGCGCAGAAGAAAGAGCTAGACTTATTGATGAAGCTGGTAAGGAACGTCTTACTTTATCTTTCTATGCGTACGCTAAAATTGAAGACCCCAAAAAATTTCGTGATGACCTATTTGTAGCCTGGAATGCTCTTGATGCACTTGGCCGTATTTATGTTGCCCATGAAGGTATTAATGCTCAGATGAGTGTTCCTGCAGATCAATTTGATGCTTTCCGCGATACGTTAGAAGTATATGATTTTATGAAAGGAATCCGTTTGAATGTAGCGGTAGAGCAAGACAATCATTCCTTTTTAAAGCTGACCATTAAAGTAAGGCATAAAATTGTTGCTGACGGTCTTAATGATGATACTTTTGATGTAACCAACAAAGGAGTTCATTTAAAGGCTCAGGAATTTAATAATATGCTTGATGATCCTAACACTATTGTAGTTGACTTTAGAAATCACTATGAAAGTGAAGTAGGACACTTTGAAGGGGCTATTACTCCTGATGTAGAAAACTTCAGAGAAAGTTTACCCATCATCAACGAACAATTACAGGATTTCAAAGAAGATAAAAACTTATTGATGTATTGTACTGGAGGTATTCGTTGTGAAAAAGCGAGTGCATATTTCAAACATCAAGGGTTTAAAAACGTTTTCCAGTTGGAAGGCGGAATTATTGAATATACCCGTCAGATTAAAGAAGAAGGGATAGACAGTAAATTTATTGGGAAGAACTTTGTTTTCGATCACCGTTTAGGAGAAAGAATCACAGATGATATTATTTCTCAGTGCCACCAATGTGGGAAACCTTGTGATAATCATACCAATTGTGCTAATGATGCCTGTCACCTGTTATTTATTCAGTGTGATGAATGTAAGGCAGCAATGGAAAACTGCTGTTCTACGGAATGTTTAGATACTATCCATTTACCTTTGGAAGAGCAGCTGAAATTGAGGAAGGGATTGCAAGTTGGAAATAAAGTATTCAGAAAAGGAAAATCTGATGCTTTGAAATTTAAAAACTCAGGTGATCTGCCTAAAACTCCATTAGCAAAAGCTGAAACCAAAAACATTCGTCAGAAAATAGCTGTTAAAAAAGTGTTGGTTGGAAAAGCGGAACATTACTTCTCAAAATCAAAAATTGGACAGTTTCTAATTGAAAATAAAGAAGTTTCTGTAGGTGATAAAGTATTAATTTCCGGTCCTACAACTGGTGATCAGGAATTTACGATTACTCAGATTTATGCAAACGGAGGGCCTTGCGAAACTGCAAAACTGGGAGATCAGATCACTTTTGAAATTCCGTTCAGAGTTCGTTTGTCAGATAAACTCTATAAAATTCTTGAGCCTGCTGAAAACGCATAATGTATAAAGAAACTGTTCAGTAAAAATAATATAATTGTTATGTTGAAAGCTGAGCTTAGAAAAAAATATATGCAACAAAGAAAAGCCTTGTCTCGCGATGAGGCTTTCTTGTTATCTGAAAAAATTTTTCATAATTTCATTACTTACTTTAGCCCTCATGCAGGACAGAAGATCCATATTTTCGTTCCGATTGAGAAGTTTAATGAGATTGATACTCGAATCTTCATCAAGTATTTTTTAGCACAAAATATACGCGTTTATGTGCCTAAAGTTGTAGGAAATCAACTGATTAATATTGAGGTTTTCAATGACAGTGTATTTGAAATGAACAGTTGGGGGATTTCAGAACCTGTTTCTAATGAAGATTCCGGAGAGGTTGAGTTTCATTATGTGATTACTCCGCTTTTATACTGTGACCGCAATGGGAATAGAGTAGGATATGGAAAAGGTTTCTATGACGGACTCTTCCAAAGTATTTCTCCAGCAACAAAAAAAATCGGAGTCAATTACTTTGACCCCGATGATTCTATTGATGATGTCTGGGAAAATGATATTCCCCTCGACTATTTGGTTACGCCTACAGAAATACTGTCTTTTTTAAGCGGTTTCGAATAAAAATCTAAAAAGTAAAATTTAAACTCCTTTTTCATTTTGGAGGTTGATAGTAATATATATTGGGCATTCTTTTCAAAGCTTCCCAAAGACTTATTCTTATCATCAAAATATTCTACATTGAATTTAGCATAGTCTAAGGTGTCTTTTTTATAGAATTCTTTATAAACACTTAGCTCATTTACCTTTGCAGCCTTCACTTTCATACTGTCCAGTTCCTTAAACATTCTTTTGAAGGTGAGAGAATCCGGTTTGTGGAAATAACTTTCAATTTGCGAATAAATAAAACTGTCTACTTCAGTATTTCTGTTACCACTCACATAAAGGGTGGAAAGATCAAGAAGCTCCTGAACTTTTTGTTTGGTAATAGAATTAATAGCCTGCATGCTATCCATTTGTACAGCCGGATAACTTCTTGTGTTATTACTGTTTCGTAGTTTATCTAGGTCGCTAGCTTCTGTTTTTTTATTACAGGCAGCAAATAAAGTAAGAAGTATAGTGAGGATTAAAAAATTATTTATTCTTTTCATCTGTAGTCGCAATTTTGAATTTAATGGATACGATCTTACCGTTGTCTTTTTTCATTTCTATTACATTCAGATTTTTCAGAGATGTAGTAGGAGTAGTAACGAGGGTGATATACTTTTGTTTGTCTATTTTTTCAATACCATAGGTGTTATTGTCATATACCTGGTAGATAACAGCATTGTTGCTGATCAGGTTCTCCAGTTGATTTCTTTTCTGCTTAATAAGGGCTACCTGTTCTTCTGAGTTCCCTGTAATATCTTTTCTGGAGAAATAATAAGCAGCCATTTTATAATCATCAGGCTTAAGCTCAATTTTTTCTTCTTCAGGAGCATTTTCAAGATTCCTGCTTACTTCCAGTGGCTCATAAAAGGCAGCACTGATTTTCATTTTCAGATTTTTATCCTTGGTTGAATAAGAGAAGCATTCTCCAGGTTTTATTTTGTACATCAAAGGAGATTCATTTTCCTTGATAACCATAATGTCTAAGGTGTTAATAACAAAGGTTCCTCTATCTTTATCAATAAAGCAATAAGTATAGGTTTTTGAAAAAAGGACGTCTTTGAATCCCAATAAACCTGTTATGGCAATTAAAACGGAAGTAATAAGTGCCCAGGCATTCTTTTTTAAGAAATTTTTCTTAGCTGGAATGGTTGAAATTTCAACTTCACTGGATGTAATTTGATTTTTATTAACTACTTGATTTTCAGTATTTGTTTTTTGTAAATCAGGGTTTTCAGCGGGTTTTATTTCAATGTTTTTAGGCTGAATTTCAGTTTTTGGAAGTTCCGGAGCTGCAGAAACTATTTTTTCCAATTCATTAACCTCTTCTTCTTCCAGATTTTCATTTTCCTGTAGTAATTCTCCCGCAAAAAGATGCTGCTTCTTGAATTCATACCATGAGTCGTATCCTGCATAAATACTCAATAAATTGAGCATATCTATTCTTGGCAATTTAGTAACTGGTGAAGTTTTGAAATAGGTGTAAAATGACTTTTCGCTGATGTTACCTTTCGCTTTTTTGCGCAGGTCTTCCTGAAAATATATGATATCAATACCCTTCCATTTGGATATGTCATCCTGTGAAGGGGTATATTCTTTTAAATATTGACCTTGGACATCCTTTTTTAGCTGTTCAAAGTGTAATAGATCTAAATCTGTCAATTTTTTTTAAATAATTAAATTGTTGATTATCAGTTATGTTTTTTTGTAAAACTATTTTACAAAGGTATTACAATTATTTTTCATAAACAAACTTTCTAACTGCTATACCTTTGTCTTGTTCAAATAACAGAACAGAAGAAAATTTTATAAAACAATATTAACAAAATTAAATTTAATTTATTATGAAAAAGTCATTATTCGTAGCTGCTATCGCTGCAATCTCTCTAGTTGCTTGTAAAAAAACTGACGCTACAGCTACTGAAGGTACAACTGATTCTGCTGCTGCTACTGTAGCTGATTCTGCTGCAACTGTAGTTGATTCAACTGCTAAAGTTGTTGATTCTGCTGCTACTACTGCTGTAGAAGCTACTAAAGATGCTGCTGCTGCTACTACTGCTGCTGGAGCTGAAGTTGCTAAAGATGCTGCTAAAGGTGCTGCTGACGCTGCTAAAGGTGCTGCTGATGCTGCTAAAGGAGCTGCTAACGCTGCTAAAGATGCTGCAAAAGACGCTGCTAAGAAATAATTTTAGCTTAAGCTTAAAAATAAAAGGACCGTTTCACCCAGTGAAACGGTTTTTTTATGCTTTATCATCAACCTCTCCTCTAACTTGTCATTGCGAACTGAAGGTGAAGCAGTCTCATTATAGAACAAAACAAGGATGCTGATCTGTAAGGAAATAATCAGTCAGATTAAAAATTGTCTTTATCCTTTCTTTTGTTTCAAAGACTCATAGCAGGTTATCGCTACGGCATTACTTAAATTCAAAGAATCTATACTGCCGGCCATCGGAATTAATGTATTTTTACCTTTCCCGATCCAGAAATCACTTAATCCGGAATGTTCTGTTCCGAATAATACTGCAGAACGTTGCGTGAAATCTCTTTTATAAAGATCTTCAGCCGTTTTATCCATCAATGTTGTATAGATATTGAAACTGTTGTTCTGAAGGAACTCCAAGGTCTCTTCATTTTCTGCCTGATAAACTTCCATCCCGAAAAGACATCCTACGCTGGATCTGATAACATTCGGATTGTAAAAATCGGTTTTTCCATCAGCAACAATCAATGCATCAATCCCAAATGCTTCGCAGCTTCTTAGGATAGCCCCCAGATTACCCGGTTTTTCTACACCTTCAACAATAATAACAGTAGAGTTCTCTTTGGGAACATAAGAAGAAAGCGGAGTTTCTTTTGCTTGGTATACTCCGATAATCCCTTCTGAACTACCTCTGTAAGCTATCTTTTCATAAACTTTATCACTTACATAGTGGATTTTTCCCTCAGGAAGTTTCTCCTTAAAAATATTTTCACAGATAAAGAATTCTACGGGCTCAAAATCATATTGCAAGGCTCTGGCGTTTTCCTGCTGCCCTTCTACAACAAAAACCTTTGATTTTTTACGGAATCTATTGTCAGTAAGTAGCTTAGTGACGTTTTTTATTTTTTCGTTTTGAAAACTTTCTATCAACATGTTGCAAAATTATGCAAAATTTATGATTGTACTTATCTGCTTTTTATAAAAAGGTTTTTCCATGTGACTTGAAATGGGCTTTTCTCCTTTTTTTTAAGATAAACAATAATACCTATTATCAGAATTATGGATGAAAACTTATAAAGATTTCCATATAGATTTCCGGAAGCGTTCTCTGATACATTGAATACTTCCCAATAAAGATTCATGAAGAAATGAAGAAAGATGGCTGCCCAGATATTAAATCCCTGTTCAAAATATACCCAGGTAAAAAATATAGAGCCCAAAAATGTAATGGCAAATATTTCAACAAGTTCTATGGTATTTTGACTCTGATATAAATGAACCTGTGCAAATAATAATGACCCAAACAGAATAGATGAAAGGAAACCCAACCTTGTGAATCTATATAATATTCCAATGAGAAAGGATCTGAATAGGAGTTCTTCAAAAAAAGCCGATGAAATGGTATTGATAAATAATGATTCAAAATTGATTGTATTGACGAGTTTGAAATGTATGAGGTATCCGATCAACATGGGGAAGGTTCCAATAAAAGCTATGGTAGAACCTTTTACAACAGATTGATCTAAAGAAAACAGATTTAAGATTTTCTTTTGGGGAAATAAGATTTTCAAAGTAATGATTATTGGAATCATAGTAACGGAATAGGCTAATACATGGGCTATAGCCTTACTGTGAAACAGTTCTTTGGTAAAATGCTGTATGCTTTTAAAACAATAAAGGTCAAAGAAATAATAGGTGATGAATCCTAAGATAAAGATCAGAAAGAAGCGTATGTTTTTACTCATGTTAATTATTTTGAGCAAAAATGTGGCTTTCCGAAAAGGAAATCAATTTAATGTGACAAACATCAAGAAATAGTGACCAATGACAAGCATTTATTTTTTAAGATGCTTTAGTTGGGGAATGATAATGGATATAAAGCTCCTTGATACAGGAATATCAAAATCTATATCAGGCAAAGTCAATTTGTAACCTTGAGCATTTCCTTTGATTTTTTTTACTTTTCCAAGATTGATAATATAAGAGCGATGACACCTTTTGATTGTAGGAGTTTGTACCTGTGTCAGTATATTGGATAAACTTATTCTGAGCCATAGTTTTTTCACCTGATAGTTATCCAAGTAGTATAATGTGCAGTAATTTTCCATAGACTGAATACATAGGAAATCACCTTCAGAAATTATCAATTCAGTAGTATTCACTGAAATTTTAAGATTAGTTTTTGTTGAATTTAAAGAAGTTTCAATGAGTTGCGGAGCCCTATTTCTGGCAGTATTCTCATGAGCTTTTTTTAAATAAATATATCTTGACAAAATATAAATAGCGGAGATCGGTATACCTAAAGCCAGAGAATAAAGAAACATATACCCGTAGTTTTGAAAACTAAGTGTTACATGGCTTATGAACAATGAATTATAAAAATAAGAAAGAATGGACCCGAGAAATAGAATCCCTATTATTTTTAAGAGCTCTGATGCAATACTCCAATCCTTGAATCGGAAGACACAAAGATTCGAAGTAAAAAATGCAGCTCCAAAAATAATAGTATATGGAAAGAGAATAAGGTATTTGTAAGGATGATGAAAATTTTCCGTACCAAAAGGCTGGAAGATAATCAGAAAAAGATATACCAGAATTCCTGCTGCCAATGAAGAAATTAATATCTCCTTAACTGATTTTGAGGTGGGATATGAGGAAGCTGTAAGAGAAAACATATCAATCACTTTATTGAATTAATCGTTTATTTATCCCGGATTTTGATCCTGAACTTTCTTTGATGTAATCATCAAAACAATATTTCCGAGTAACAGTGTGAAGCAGCTTGCCATCCATAGAAAATATCCTGGGCCATATCCTGTTATGGGAAATTGATGCCCTGCTTCATTCACAGTAATTTCACCAACAGATAAATAACAAAAAGTAAGACCAAAGGCAATAAGGCTGATAACAGCCGATATTTTTATTTGTTTTAACAACAGAAAGAACACTCCAATAAATAGCAGAGGGTTAGCCATCCAGGCTATTCCGCCACCTTTCATTTCTGCCCAACCTAACAATGCACAGGCCAGTCCACTCATTTCATGACCCTTGGCATATACTGCTGTGAAAGGAAGTGAAGCTAAATAGAGAATAAGACATATTAACAGGATGAGATTTGATTTTTTCATGGTGTTTCGATTTTTATTCTATCAAATTACTATTGTCAATAAGGCTCTGAGGAAGATCCTTTTTATTTTTAATTCCCAGTGATTTCAGTTTTTGAGTTTGAATCACAAGGTTGTCATTCCCTGTATAAAGTTGTTTGTAGGCATCATTATAAACATTCTTAGCAAGGTCAAGATTACGTCCTACTTTTTCAAGGTTATCCACAAATCCTACAAATTTATCATACAATCTGGCTCCTCTTTCTGCGATTTCCAGGGCATTTTTGTTTTGGTATTCACGTTTCCATAGATCGGCAATCAGTTTTAAGGAAGTGATTAGGTTGCTTGGATTTAATAACAGAATTCTTCTTTCATAAGCATAGTTCCAAAGATTTTGATCTGCCTGCATAGCGGCAATATAAGCCGGTTCACTAGGAATGAACATCATCACAAAATCCAGAGATTTCCCATAATCATCATACGCTTTTTGGCTAAGCTGAATAATATGGTTTTTGATGGAACTTAAATGTTGATTAAGTTTCATGGTATAAATCTCTTGGTCGGTTTCATCCACCAATTCTGTGAAAGCCGTAAGAGAAACTTTGGAATCAACGATGACATTTCTCTCATCGGGATATTTTATCACAGCATCCGGGCGCATTTTTTTACCCGAAAATTCAGAGAAAAGAGCTTTGTTGTCTTCATCACGAAGTTCATGTTCCAGGAAATATTCTCTGCCTTTTACCAGTCCTGATTTTTCAAGAATGCTTTCAAGGATCATCTCCCCCCAATTTCCCTGGGTTTTACTTTCACCCTTCAAAGCTCTGGTTAGTTTTTTTGCATCTTCGGAAATCTGTTGGTTGAGCTCGGCAAGTTCTTTTACTTTTTCAGCAAGAGAGAATCGCTCTTTATTTTCCTTTTCATAAGCTTCATTCACTCTGTTTTTTAAATCAGTAATTTTCTCTTGGAAAGGCTCAAGGATATTTTTCAGGTTATTCTGATTTAAAGTCGTGAACTTTTCGGTTTTCTCTTCTAATATCTTATTGGCAAGATTTTCAAATTGGAGTTTGGATTCCTCCTGTATTTTCGTGATCTCTTCTTTTTGAGTGTTGAGTGATTTTTGAAGACTTTCATTCTGAGCAGAAAGTTCAGCATTTTTAGCAAAAAAATCCTGTTTTTCGGCAATAAGGGTCTCAATCTGGAAATCCTGTTTTAAAGACAATTGTCTTTGATCCTGAAATTGATTGTTCAGTGAAGAATGTTGTGCAGAAAGCTTGGCAAATTCATTCTTCAGGTCGTTCAAAAGATCTTGCTGCTGTATATTGAGTTCCTTTTCTTTATTGAGATGCTGACTCAGTTCCTGAACTTTTGTGTTTGAATTTTCAAGATCAGATTTGTTTTTAATATGTAAGAAGTTTAATTCATCAAAAGTACTTCTTGAAACCGTAGACGATTTCAAGGCAAAATATAAAATAATGGCTCCCAAGGCTCCACCAACAATACATCCAATAATTAAATAGGTCATCTCCATTCTTCAAAATTAGGAAAAAAGGCTGGAAGTTAATGCTGAGTATTGAATTTCCGGAAGGAGTTTCAAATGATAATCAATTATTTTCTTAATATCTTGAAAAATACTGCTTCCTTCTTCAAACTTCCTTTCTTCAACCAGAATCCCTATATTTATGGGAAATTTCAGAAACATTATGAATATCTTATTGGTAGAGGACGATCAGAGAATTAGCAGTTTCCTGTTAAAAGGACTTTCTGAAGCCGGCTATACGATGACGCTTGCAGATTCGGGTGAAAAAGCCAGAGAAATTCTTCATAGCTATGATTTTGATATTATACTAATGGATATTATGCTTCCGGGATTGGATGGAATGCAGCTTACACAGATTATAAGGTTTAAAGGAAATTATACTCCAATTTTAGTTCTGAGTGCACTGAACAGTCCGGATGATAAAATTAAAATGCTGGACCTTGGCGCGGATGATTATTTATCCAAACCCTTTCATTTTGAAGAACTGATTTCAAGAATTAAAGCATTAACAAGAAGAAATAAATTAAGCTATCAGAAAGAAGATCAACAGCTCTCTTGTGGCAATATTACAATTGATACGGATCTTCATAAGGTTACTCAAAATGAGAAGGAGATTGAATTTTCTCCTACTGAATACAAGCTTTTTACTTTCCTGATGGAGAATAAAAATAAAGTGCTGAGCAGAACCCAGATTTTACATAACGTCTGGGGAATAGATTTTGACAGTTCAACGAATGTAGTGGATGTATATATTTCCTATGTTCGTAACAAGATTGATGAATCTGAACAGAAAATTATTCATACTGTAAAAGGTACAGGGTATTTAATTAGAGATTAGAATGACGCTCAGGAACAGGTTTACCCTTATTTCAAGCCTTTCGTTCGGCATTGTTTCTATCATCACATCTGCGGTGATATTTTTTGCCTATTATGACAGTACGAAGATCTTTTATTTTGAAAAACTTAGGAATACAGCTCTGATTTCCGCCATTTATTATCTTGAAAAAGACGAATTACCCAAAGACAGACATGCCCAGATTAAACAGGAGTATAAACATCTGATTCAGAATAATCAGGTTGCAGTATATAATCAGAATAATGAAGTGACGTTTGGGCAAAATCTGAATGATAAAAATATTAGACCTTCTCATTTACAGGCTGCCAGAAATAACAAAGGCACCCAGTTTATGTCTGATAATCAGTTCTATTATGGTATTTTCTATCCGGATAATCAGGGGGATTTTGTTGTTTTTGTAAAATCTCCGAATGACTCATTCCAATCACAGATATGGAGGCTTTCCATTATTATGCTCTCTGTGTTGATTATTGGATTGTTAGCTATTTATTTTTTGAGCCGCTATCTTTCAAAAGTGGTGTATAAACCTATCTCTAATGTGGTGGAGCGAATTAATAAAGTAGAGTATAATAATATTTCTACCGCTATTACCTCTACTAATACCAATGATGAAATTGAAGATTTAATTAAATCCTATAATAAATTACTGGGAAGAATTTCTGAAAATGTATTGCTCCAACAGAATTTTATCAACTACGTTTCTCACGAATTTAAAACTCCGTTAGCTGCTATTTCCGGAAATCTGGAAGTATTCGCGCAAAAAGACAGAACCCCCGAAGAATATAAAAAAGTAGCCAAAGAATCTCTGGATAACGTCTATGAGATTGAAAATATTCTCAACAACCTTCTGCTGATGTCCGGGATGACAAAGCTTGAATCTTCCCATAAACAGGTAAGAGTGGATGAATTGATCTGGAAAATGTATGAAAAACTGGATTCCAAAGCCAAAGAAAATAATTCAGCTATTAAGATCAAGCTTCAGGTAACCCAACCTTCTTTACTGGAGTTTCCGGGTAATGAAACGCTTTTGTATCTGGCATTATATAATATTGTAGAGAATGCCATCAAGTATTCTCAGGGTCATCCTGTGGAAATCATTTTAACAGAAAATGGAGGACAATTGAATGTTGAAGTGAAAGATCAGGGAAAAGGAATTCCTTCAGACGATCTTATCAAAATTACAGATACATTCTACAGAGGAAAGAATGTAGATGGGATCAAAGGAAGCGGCATTGGGCTGTCTTTATCTAAAAGTATTTTTAATCATCATCATATTATCATGAAAATTGACTCTAAAGTAGATGTGGGCACAAATGTTCTGCTTGTTTTTCCTTCTAATTTCTAACCTCCTACAGATTGCTCAGATTTCCACAGATGCTTGCTGATAATTTTATTGTGTTGAATAATAAAATAGTGTTATTTGTGAATGCATTAGTGTAATTTGTGTTTAATGTTTCCCACAGATTTCACGGATTTTCACAGATCTTTGCGAATAAATTTCACATAATATAAAATGGTGTTATTTGTGAAAAACATTAGTGTAATTCGTGTTAAAAATCTGCGTAATCTCCATAATCTGCGAGCACCTTTAAAATCTATTCCAACCTATTCTAATCAAACTCTAATGTGGGCCTAATTGAATTTTAATTTCATTCGAAATTGGCTCTAATATTAGGAGAATAGCTTTGTGGTCTTAAATAAGAGACCTTGAAGAAGATTTTTTTTACCCTATTTTATATTCATTGTTTTAGTTTCTTTTCTGCACAGACTTCAGATACTTTGAAGATCAGCAGAAAGGAGGCTGAAACGATCTTTCTTGCCAATAACCTTGATATTATTGCCCAAAAACTGGAGATTTCCCAGGCAGAAGCCAGAACGCTTCAGGCTAAGTATTGGCCTAATCCTAAATTAAGCATCAGTGAAGTTAATCTCTGGAGAACTTATGATATTGAAGAGCAGCCTGCACTCATCGGAAATTGGGGAAAGAATACCCAGATCTCTGCGGAAATAGAACAGGTGATTCAGACGGCAGGGAAACGGAGAAAAAATATAGAATTACAGAAAATTGAAGTAGAAGGCGAAAAATACGAACTACAGGAAGTATTGCGTGAACTTAAAAAGACTTTAAGAAATTCAGTTACTGAGGTTTTATACAATCAGGAGCAACAGAAAATTTACCAAGGTCAAATTGCTTCTATTGAGAAACTAACAAAATCTTACAACAACCAATTAAACCTTGGGAACATCAGTAAGGCAGAATATATCCGTTTAAAGGCGCAGGAAATTGAATTCAAGAAAAAGCTTGTGTCCTTGAAACAGGAAATTGAAGACCAGCAGGCAGAACTGAAAGCCTTACTGATGATTCCGTCTCATTCTTATCTTGTGATTTCAGATTCGTTTACTCTGCCAGAGAAACAGCTTTCAGAAATTGAACTTACACAATGGTTGGAAAAAGCAAAAGAAAACCGTCCGGATATTATGATCGCTAAAAATAAAGAGAAGCATGCTGCCAAGAGCCTTGAAATTCAGAACGCCATGAAAACTCCGGATGTGGCTGTTTCTATTGGCTATGATCGTGGTGGAAATATTATGAAAGACTTTATCGGATTAGGCGTTTCAGTAGATCTTCCCATCTTCGACAGAAATAAAGGAAACATTCAGGAGGCCAGACTCGAAATTGAAAAAAGTAAAAATGAAACCCGTAAAAACCAGTTGAAATCTGAGAATGAAATTGTTTCCGTTTTCAGAAACTATATCCGTACCCAAGAAGTCTCAGAAGAAATTGATGAAGCCTACGAATCTACATTAGATGGTTTATTGGTAAGCCATGAAAAAAACTTCAGACTCAGAAATATCAGCATGCTGGAATACATGGACTTTCTGGAGACCTATATCGGTAATAAAATGATCATACTGGATACTAAAAAAGAGCTTAATCAATATTATGAGAACCTGCAATATGTTGTTGGGCAGGATTTATAAATAACCCTTAAGCATGACCTTAAAAAATATGAACATCTACTTATGAAAATGAACACTACTAAATATATCGCAGTTATTTATCTGTCTGCTTTGATAACCCTTACGGGCTGTAAAGATCAGAAACCAGCCAATGAAGCTGAAAAAGGATATTGCATCAGTCAGGAACTTAAAAAAGATATTAAACTGGCTAAAGCAGAAATGCTTCCTATTGAAGAAAGCATTACTCTTACCGGAGAAGTGGAAAGCAATTCTGATAAAACAGTTCCCTTTGTAAGCCTTGTGGATGGAGTTGTTACGGATACTTATTTTTCCCTTGGAGATTATGTGAAAAAAGGACAGGTTTTGGCTTCCATAAAAAGTACAGCAGTGAATGAAATGCAGGATGATACCCAGACATTACATGCTCAGCTTGCTGTGGCTAAGAGAAAACTGGCCTCTGTAGAAGCAATGTACAAAGATGATATTGCCTCTCAGAAAGATCTTCAGGAAGCAAGAGCCGAAGTCACGATTCTTCAGTCTAATATTTCTAAAACGCAAAAGAATATGCAGTTGTATTCTGCCGGTGGGAGTACATTACAAATTAAAGCTCCTGCAGATGGCTATGTGATAAGCAAGAATGTCTCTAAAGGAATGCCCATAACTGCCGGTGGCGACCAGCTTTTTACCATTTCCAATCTGGATAAAGTTTGGGTAATGGCGAATGTATATGCTACCAATATGAGACATGTATACGTAGATCAGCCGGTAGTGGTGAAGACTTTAGCATATCCGGATGACAGTTTTCCAGGAAAGATCAACACTATTTCTCAGGTTTTTAATGAAAATGAAAGAGTCTTAAAGGCGAAGATCATTATGGATAACAACGGAATGAAGTTAAGACCGGGAATGTCGGCAGATGTTGTTTTACCTGTTAATGCACAAAATAAAAGTGCTTTGGCAATTCCTGCAAAAGCTTTGATTTTCGATAATAATCAGAGTTATGTAGTGGTGTATAAAAAAGACTGCGAGCTGGAAATAAGACCTGTAACAGAAATTGCTTCTAATAGCCAATATATTTATGTAGAAGGAAATCTTAAGCAAGGAGAAAATGTAATTGCTTCCAACGGATTGTTGATTTATGAGAACCTGAAAAACCAATTAAATACCTCTAAGAAGTAATGCGAAAATTTGTACAGAATATAGTTTCCTTCTCCTTAAAAAACTCACTGATTGTTCTTTTAGGAACTTTCCTGTTGCTGGCTGGGGGAATCTATTCCTATATACATACTCCGATTGAAGCATTTCCGGATGTAACCAATACCAGAGTAAGAGTCATTACCCAATGGCCTGGAAGAAGTGCAGAAGAGATAGAGAAGTTTGTCACATTGCCAATTTCCAAGGAAATGAATGCTATTCCGAATAAAACATCGGTAAGATCTATTTCCTTGTTCGGATTATCGGTAGTTACTGTCATTTTTGATGACCATGTCAATGATTTTTATGCACAGCAGTATGCTTCCAATAAACTAGGTAATGTAGATCTTCCTGCAGGAGCAGAATACAGCATTGAACCTCCTTCAGGAGCCACGGGAGAGATTTATCGCTATATTATTAAGAGTAAGTTGCCCATTAAAGAGGTGACTGCTATTCAGGATTGGGTAGTTGAAAGAGAATTGTTGGCAGTTCCCGGAGTGGCAGATGTGGTAAGCTTCGGTGGCGAGGAAAAAACATATGAAATAAAAATTAATCCTACGGAATTACACAATTACGACCTTTCCCCCCTGGATGTGTATGAAGCAGTTTCGAAGAGTAATATTAATGTAGGCGGAGATGTAGTGGCAAAAGGAGATCAGGCTTATGTAGTGCGGGGGATTGGTCTTTTGGAAAAGAAGGAGGATATTGAAAATATTCAGATTGAAGTAAAAGGTTCTACCCCTATTTTGGTGAAGCACGTTGCTGAAGTTAAAATATCAGCAAAACCAAGATTAGGGCAGGTAGGATACAATAAGGAAAATGATGTAGTAGAAGGCATTGTTATTATGCTTCGTGGTGAAAATCCAAATGAAGTCATTGCAAGGCTTAAAGACAGAATAGAGGAATTGAATGGCGGAGAATTGCCGGGCGATGTTCAGATTGTTCCGATCATTGACCGTACAGAATTGGTAAATACAACCGTTCATACCGTTTCCAAAAACCTGATTGAAGGGGTTATTCTGGTTTCCATTATTGTATTCATCTTCCTTTACAATTGGAGAACTACATTTATTGTAGCGTCAGTAATTCCGTTGGCATTCCTTTTCGCAATCATCATGTTGAAAATTCAAGGACTTCCGGCGAACCTTATTTCCATGGGAGCCCTAGACTTTGGATTGTTATTGGAAGGAACATTGGTTATTGTTGAACATGTATTTGTTGCCCTCGAATTGAAGGCCAAGAAAATCGGCCTCAGAAGATTTAATAAGATTTCCAAGCTGGGAATCATCAAGAAGAGTGCAGGAAGTGTGGCAGGTTATATTTTCTTTGCCTTACTGATTTTGATTGTAGCGTTGATGCCGATTTTCTCTTTCCAGAAAGTGGAAGGAAAAATGTTCTCTCCTTTAGCATTTACACTAGGGTATGCTCTGCTTGGTTCATTAATATTGAGTTTAACCTATGTTCCGGCGATGTGTAAACTTTTATTAACCAAAAATATTGAGGAAAAAGAAAACTTTATTTCCAGATTCTTCAGAGTGAATATCTTTAGCATTTATGAATTCAGTGTTCGCCATAAAAAAGGGTTTATGATTGGTTTTGTTGCCTTACTTGTTTTATGTGGCTGGAGGTTTTCAAACTACGGTTCAGAATTCTTACCTAAGCTGAATGAAGGAGCTATTTATGTACGTGCCACTCTTCCGAATAGCGTCAATCTGGATGAATCTGTACGATTAACCAAAGATATGAAGGAGATTCTGATGAAATATGATGAAGTGAAATTCGTCATGACTCAAACCGGTCGCCCCAATGATGGAACAGACCCTACAGGATTCTTTAATATTGAATTTAATATCCAGCTGAAACCGGAAAATGAGTGGAAGAAGAAAATCTCCAAAGAAGAACTTCTCGAACAGATGAGGGTTTCCCTTGAAAAGTATCCAGGAATCAATTTTGGATTTAGCCAGCCGATTCAGGATAACGTAGAAGAATATGTAGCGGGAGTAAAAGCACCATTGGTAATTAAAATATTTGGGAATGACTTATTCCAACTGGAAAATTATGCCAATCAGGTTGCGAATTCCATCAGAACTGTTCCGGGAATCTCAGATGTGAATGTCTTTAAAAACATAGGACTTCCGGAACTCAGAATACAGCTTCACGATTCCAAAATGGCCAAATATGGAGTTTCTATGGCGGATGCTCAGGCAGTAATTGAAATGACGATTGGCGGGCAGGCCGCTACCAAGTTCTATGAAGAAGAAAGAATGTTTGACGTAATGCTGAGATTCGAAAAAGAATATCGTGACACTCCGGAAAAAATGGGAAATATTCTGATCCCCACTCAGGATAATAAAAAAGTACCATTGAAGGAAATTGCAACCATTGATTATCATACCGGACCGTCATTCATCTATCGTGAAGGAAACAGCAGATACATTGGAGTAGGATTCAATATTGAAGGGCGTGATCTGGGAAGTACCATTAAAGAAGCCAAAGAAAAAGTGGATAAAGAAGTAAAACTTCCGAAAAACCATAAAATGACTTGGGCTGGTGAATTTGAAAGTAAAGAAAGAGCTGCCAAGCAATTGGCCATGGTAGTTCCTATTTCGCTGGTGCTTATTCTGATGCTGTTGTATTTCAATTTTGGGAATGTAAAAGATACTTTAATTTCTTCTATTACATTAGCCTTTGCATTCATAGGTGGATTTTTATCCCTTTGGTTTACGGGAACAATTTTTGGAATCTCAGCAGGGATCGGCTTTATCATCCTTTTTGGCGTAGCTACTATTGATGGTATTGTACTGATTGGAGTGATGAAAGAAAATCTTCAGAACAGAATGTCACTTAAAGAATCTATTTCTGAAGGCGTAAAAAGCAGAATTCGTCCGGTTGTGATGATCGCATTGATGGGATCTATGGGACTTCTTCCGGCAGCTATGTCTAATGGGATGGGCTCTGAAATTCAAAAACCGTTGGCTATTATGATTGTAGGTGGATTAATTATCTGTATGCTGCTTTCATTTACCATATTACCGATTGTGTTCTATTATGCTTATCGTAAAAAGCATAAGGAAACAATATAGTTTCTTTTTATTTGTTCATTATGAGGCCGGGATCCGTGAGGAAGATCCCGGCCTTTTTGTTTTAGTTTATGTGGTTTTAGATAATTCCAGGATTTCAATATTCTTTACAATATCATTGCTCTCACATTTTTTCAGTTCTTTAAGCAGGGCAGAGGTAAGAATTTTTGGATTTAAAATTTGGGTAGCAACCTTTGCCGCAGCATAATCCACTATGTTAATAACCTGTTCTCTTAGAAAATTAGGAGTATTAGATGCAATAACTGCTGTTGCCCATGAAGTATCTCTTGCTCTGGAAATAGCAAAATCCAATATGGCGTTGTCTTTTCCATTGGAAAGCTGATCGATGAGTTGTACCGGATAACATATTTTGTTCAGAGAATCCTGTACTTTCTGATTGATGGATGCAATCACATAATTAATATTTTCAAAATCCTTTTTTAATGGATTGATTTTTCGATAAGGTACGATAGAAGCTGCAGAAATTCCAAGGTCGAGGTTAATATGGGCGTTCATTCCAAGAAAAATATGCTGTAATATCAGCAGATCTTTATTTTTGGTTGCTTCAAAGGCAATATACCATGAATTGGTACACTTTTTACCTTTACTATAACTTTCCCATGCTTCAAGATAGCGTTGTGCAAATGCGATATCCAGCATGGTCATTCGTGGATTGTCTTCAAATTTATTTTGTTGAATCCCTTTTAAAACCTGTGCAGTCATAATGCGGTAAGTACAGGCAAAATATCCTGCCGAGCTTTTGTTTTCTTTGCACCAAATGATAATTTCATCAAGTTTTTTCAGGACTTCTTCAATAGTTTTCATGGTAGGTTTTATTTATTTAAAGATAATAAAAAAGTGAGCCGGTACGGCTCACTGAATGTATCAAATACTAAGGGATTAAAATAGGTTCGGGATCAATAGGATCAATGGGTCCTATGACTATAGGTTTGCACATTGCGGCTACTTCGCATCTTCCCCCCATGCATATATAATTTGTCATAGTGGTTGAGCCGTCAGGACATCTAATCATGGCTTCACCATGGCATCCTCCGGGACATTCTGGCAGGTGTAAATACCCTCCGAATACCTCTTTAAGTTCTGTTCTCGAAAGCTGAGATAAGTTCATTTTTTTCATGGAATTAATTTTTTAGTGTAATGATATTTGTAACTTGCTTACATTCAGTTTTGTAAGTTTGTTTTTGCTTTAGCTAAAGTAATGAAAAATAATTCTTTGTACTAGGAAATATTATTAAATTAAATGAGTTTGTTTATTTATATTTATTTGAAATATAGATGATTATCAAAAGTTTGTGTATTTGATTATTTAAAAAAAATAATTAAATGAAGTATCTGAAAATATTAAAGAGTAGGAATAAAACAAAAAAAGAATTGCTATGAAAAATTTAAAAAGCCTGAACAGAGGAGAATTGAAAGAGGTAATAGGAGGTGCATTTTCTAGGTGTGAGCCTCCGTTTGAGGATGGAAGCTGCAGAATTGGTTATGCTTATTGTAGTTATCCTTCCGACTGCTGTTATCCGATAAAAATAACAACTGTCTGTAGTGACTAATCATAAAAAGAGGCTGTCTCAAAAAGTGAGACAGCCTCTTTATCAATATATTTTAAGGTATATTACTTCTTAATTGCTTTCAAAGTTTTTACACTTCCATCTTCCATTTGAAGGCCAATCAGATAAAGCCCTGAACCAAGATCAGAAAGATTAATTTCTTTGCTGGCTTTAAGTGTTTTCAGCTGTCTGCCGGCAACATCAGTTACAGTGATTGATTTTACTCCTTTCGTATCAGAAATTTGTAGAATATCTTTAAATGGATTAGGATAAATAGAGATTTCTGCCTTTTTGTTCATGCCTATTTCAGACGTTGCCAATGAAGCATCATTCACTGTAATGGTATAATCTTCTACTTGCCCTTCACTTACATCAGCGCATGGGTTTGATAATTCTGTTCTTACGGATGTAGTTGAGCTGTTAAATTGATATTTAACTCTCATTCGGGTATTACCTAAAGTAGCAGTAGTTGGTATTAGGATATTTTTATTGACCGTAATTGTACTACCTGATGCTGCTGCGCCTCCTGCAAAATCAGAGGTTACAAAATATGCCTCTCCCGCATCAGTAAAGCTTCCATTTTGGTTCCAATCTATAAATACTGTAAATCCAAATCGGTTATTGGTTCCTAAACCGGCTCCTTGAAGGGTAATCGGATAAGAAGTTCCTCTGTTAACGGTAGCTATTTTAGTAGTGAAATCCTCATGAGGAACTGTTGTTGATGTAGATGCGTTGGTCATATTGCTAAATTGGATATTAGAAATTGCATAAGTTCCAAGTTTAGATGCAAGAGGGCCACAATAAGGAAGAAGTGCATTAGTTCCAGTTGTGAAAGATATTTCCTGACATCCTGAAGCATCTCCTAAAGAATTAGTTGGGGTAACCGTTACATAGAGAAGTGTATTTTGTGGGAAAGAACCAGCAAGTGTTGGTGTAAATGAGGTATCAGAAATAGTTCCTGAATAAATATTTGAACCTCCTGATGTGGTGCCAATTTTTATTTTATACGATTCAGCTCCTGCTACGGCCCCCCATGTAATTTTGGGGCGCACAGAAACGCCTGTTGCACCGTTCATAGGATTGCTTATTGTAGCACAGGCCGGAGCGGCAGTTACTTCTTGTTTAATACGTATATTATCTATAAAACTATAAAAATCATAAGTATCGCCTGTAGTTCCTAGAGTCTGTATCCTCAACTTGAAATTTCCATTTACATTCGCACTTTCCGGAATTGTTCCGGTAAATGTTGCGCAGGATGTATCAGTGGCTGCAAGTGTAATTGCACTGCCTACTGATGTATAAGTAGTACCTCCATCGGTAGAATAGCCCACATTTAAAGTGCCTCCTATTAGACTCGCATTATCATAAGCAAGTATAGAATACGAAAAAGTGATGTCTATTTTTTTACCATTAGCCGTTAGAGTTGAAGGCTTGGTATAAACTAAGTTAACAGTTTTGCTTGTAGTGCCACCTCCCCATACTTCTGCACCTATAAATCCGGTACCATCACAAGCGGCGGAGCCTGTATAGATACTTGCTGTCCCAGTATATCCTCCTGATATTACAAATGCAGGGTTAGGAGCATTTTCAAAGCTCTCTGCCACTAAAATCTGTGCACTGCCCATTATTGACAATGCGGTGAAACTCAAAAATAGTAGTTTTTTCATAAAATAAAGTTTTTGTTTTTCCGAATGTAACAATATTTTATGTAATTAACAAATAATTAGAAATTTTAATAATTGATAATCAGTTATTTATTAAATTATTATTGTGTTTTGTGAGTTTTTAATAATTTATATTTTGATCTGAAGGTGTTAAAAACTGTAATAGTGCAGATGCTTTGCTCTACCTGCACTAATTATCACAGAGATGTTAGACTTTATTTGTGTATAAATAACCAAAGTTCGGGATAATAAAGCTGGAAGCTGGAAGAGAGAGGCTGGAAGTTACTATCGGAACTACCATTTCTGACGTTGCCGTAAAAATTTGATGAAGCAGTCTTTAAAGGAATAATAAATTAGAGGGTTATAAGTGGTTTTTTAAACTCAACTCACTTCCCTCTCCCAGCTCCAGGCTTCCTTCCTTACTAAAAACAAAAATGTCTTATCCAGAACTCGGGTTAAATAAGTATCGGAGAAATAGAATGATGATGGAATTTTTTCATCATTTTAGTTTATAGCTAATTTTTTATTCTTAAGAATTCTTTAGCCAGTTCAATCATTTTTGGATCACCTGTATATTTTCCATGTTCATCAGAAAGTTTCACAGTTGGGATCCATTCTTTATTCGGAGCCTGTACCCCGATAAGTTTCATTACGATATTCATTGGTTTTAGGCCTACATCATTGGTAAGGTTGGTTCCTATACCGAAAGAAATTCCTATTTTTCCTCTGCAGTAGTTCGTGATTTCTTCTACCTTTTCAAGATTTAAAGCATCAGAGAAAATAATATATTTAAACATCGGGTTAATACCGTTTTTCTGGTAGTGGGCAATGGTCTTATCTGCAAATTCCAGAGCGTCACCACTGTCGTGGCGTACACCATCAAAAAGCTTAGCGAATTTTTTATCAAACTGCTGAAAGAAAACATCCGTAGTATAAGTGTCTGAAAGGGCTACACCAAGATCTCCTCTGTATACATCCACCCAGTGTTCCAGAGCCAGTTCATTAGCCATTTTAAAACCATATTCAGCAGCATGGAACATGAACCATTCATGAGCATGGGTTCCGATTGGTTTTACTCCGTACTTCATGGCAAAATGGACATTAGAACTTCCGATGAAGGTAGAATCTTTTTTCTGTGTTAAAGCCTCCATTACCAGATTTTGTACCTTATAAGAATGTCTTCTTCTGGTCCCGAATTCTGCAAATGTTACCCCAAGTCGGCCCAAAGAATCAGCTTTCTCAATAGTTTTGCTCATCACTACTTCATTGGAATCTCTCTCCATATGATTCATTTCATAATGCAGCTCACTGATTAATGCCAACAGAGGAACTTCCCAAAGAATTGTTCTGTACCAAAGACCTTCAACAATTACAGAAAGATCTCCGCCTTCCTGACGAATTTTCACTTCAGATGGATCATAATGGTAACCTTCCAAGAAATCCAGATAAGGAAGATCAATATAAGGACATGTTCTGGCCATGAATTTCTTTTCATCTTTAGTAAGTTTAAGTTCAGCCATTTTATTAACAGCCTCTCTTAAAGCAACATCAAAACCTTCCGGAAAATGGTGTTTCCCTCTGTTGATGAATTCATATTTAACAATAGAACCAGGAAAAAGTTTTACCACTGCATTTTGCATGGTTATTTTATAGAAATCGTTATCTAGGATAGAGTTGAGTCTTACGTCGTTCATAATATGTGTAATTTTAACGCAAATATAAAAATTAAAAATAAAATCGCCTAAATGTAAGGCGATTTTTTTGAAATATTTTGATGATTTTACCGGTTTATTTCCCCAAATAAGAATTGTACATCCAAACTTCTTTCTCCTGCTCGGTAATGTAATCGCTCATCTGAGAGTTGGTTCCTTCATCACCAGCCTGATCTGTAATATCTAAAAGCTCTCTCTGAAGATCAATTACTACTTTGAATGAATTTAGGATTTGTTCAACACTTTTAGTTCCATCAGTTACTTCCTTGCTTTCTTTGATGGTGGCTACTTTTAGATAATCAGAGTAGTTGTGTGCAGGAGTGGCTCCCAATGTAAGGATTCTTTCTGCAATTTCATCAATTTTTAAGACTAAGCTATTATAAAGTTCTTCAAACTTCGGGTGAAGAGTAAAAAACTGATCTCCTTTGATGTTCCAGTGAGAACCTCTTGTGTTCTGGTAAAATACAGAATAGTTGGCTAAAAGTGCATTTAATTTTTCTGCTATTTTCTTGCAGTCGGTTTCTTTAAGTCCAATAATACTAGCGTTTTTCATAAGTTTATCTTTTATATATCTCAAATTTACGAAATATCGTGCCGAATAACCCGGGATATTAATAGATGATAACTATAAGAAAATTTTTTAAAATAGTTTGGAAGTATTAATATTGCCAAATATAAAATTTACAGCAGAAAATTATACAATATGCTTTTTGATATAGCTATAAACATTCCAGAAAATAAAAGAGGATCTCTTGTGAAATATTTTAGTATTGGAGTTATATTAATTTATATAGGGGTTTTCATAGCTCTATATTTTATGGCTGAAGATCCGGTTTCGGGTTGGACTATTTCTGACTGGTTAGTTAATTATACAGATGGGGGGTTCAAGAGAAGAGGCCTTTTGGGGAATGTTTTGTTTTATATACAGGATGCGACGGGATTGAAATTACAATATCAAATTCTTATTTTTCAAATCTTATGTCTTTCTATGATTCTATATGGTATACTTTTGTGCATCAGGAAGTATACAATAGATCTTTTTTACTTGTGTATAATGGTGTCTCCCTACATTTTGCTATTTCCGGCATTAACTATCAGAAACGCAGGGAGAAGAGAGATGATATTAATTCTCATTATGCTTTGGTATTCATTTGCAAAAAAATCTAAGCTCAATGATGCTCTTTTATGGATTTTTTTTATAATTTTTCTTTTTATACATGAACTGGGACTTTTCTTCTTGCCCTTTTTAATTTGGATTAATTACTCCAAATGGGAAAAAATTAATATCAGGTATATCCTGTCTTTAGTTATTGCTGCTTTCATATGTATTGGGGTTATTTATTTTTGGGGAGGAAATGTTAATCAGGGAGAAAGTTTATCTATTTTAAAAAGCAGGGGAGTGGTTTTTCAAAGAGAAAATATTTTTGATCTGGAATATTACTTTAATTTTAATTTTGTCCTTCAGTATAAATTGTCTTTTTTCATTCATGGTATAGAGCTTCTTATAATGATTTTTCAAATAGGATTTTATATCTATATGTTTAAAAGAGAATCATTGTACACTTATATTTTTTGTAATATCATCTGTCTTTTCTGGGTAGCTCCTTTATATTATCTTGGAATTGACTGGATGAGGTGGAACTATATTTATTCTACATTATTATTTATTGTTTTTACATCCTTATTAAATGCAAATACTTCTGGAACCGCATCATTCAATAATAATCCGGTAAAATCCTCATATCTGATTTTTTCTGGAGTATTTTATTTGCTTATTCTTTTGCATCTTCAACACGATACCATGATTAAATGGATCCAAACTTATCTCGCATAAGATTGACGATAACAACTATGTTTTCTCTTATTGTAGTTTTATTATCTTTGAGATCTTATATTTATTCTTAAAATGGAAGTAGTCCGAAGTATTGGTTTACGCAGTTTCTTACTGTCTTTTATCCTTTTTTTCTCAGTTTGTCTGTTGTATTATATCAATTCTGTTCTGAAAACTGACAGCCATTACATCTATCCATTGGATGATGCCTACATTCATCTTGCCATGGCCAAGAACTTTGCATTGTATGAAGTGTGGGGAATGACAAAATATCAGTTCTCCTCAACTTCCTCTTCTCCATTGTTTACTTACATACTGAGTATGTTGATTAAAATTTTTGGAAACAGTGATCAGATTCCGTTGTATTTCAATGTTATTTTTAGCATTGGAATTCTTTATGGTCTTTCTGAATATTATGCTGAAGTTTTTAAAGAAGTTAAAAAAACAGCTTTAGCCGTACTTTTTACTGTCTTCTTTATTGTGCTCCCTTTGAATATTCTTTCAGGAATGGAACATGTTTTCCAGGTGTTTCTTTTTGTTATTAATATTTTTTGTTTTTCCCATTATAAAGATAAAAAGCTTGCTGTATTTGGTTTTTATTTCAGTTTATTGTTAATGGGATTAGTCCGTTTCGAAAGCATGTTTTATTTTGTAATCCTTGCTTTTATGTTTACTCTTGTCAGAAAATGGAAGGAGGCATCATTTGTTTTATTGTTGGGATTTATACCTATTATAGCATTCTGTGCTTATAATTATCAGCAGGATGGTTATTTCTTTCCTAACTCAGTAGTGGTAAAAGGAACAAAATTAAGCCTTGATGCAAATATTTTAGGACAGCTTAAAGTGATTTTACTGGATAATCTTTTGCTGAATATCAGTTTTTATAAAATAGGTTTTTTTCCTCTCTTTTTGTGTGCAATATTCATTTACAGAGACCTTAGAACGAAAAAGGTAAAAGAAATATTGAAAGATAACTTTTTATTAATTGTATTCTCACTGGTAATGATCTGTCATGCTATGTTTGCAGATTTAAAAGGACTCTTACGATATGAAGCATATATTCTTACAGGCTTTTGTATGATATTAATACCGAAATGTAAAGATCTGTTCTTCAATTTTACTGATTATATTAAAAAAGAAAAGCTGGTGAGTCTGTTTATTGCTGCAAATGTTTTTCTTATGCTATACAAATGTTGGGCGGCTCACCCTATTATGAGTAATGGGGGAAAGAATATTTATGAACAGCAGATGCAGTCTGCAAAATTCTTACATCAGTTTTATAATACTTCTAAGGTAGTAGCTAATGATATTGGAGCGATCAGTTACTATACAAATATTCATTTATTGGATATTGCCGGTCTTGGTTCTGTAGAAACAATTCATTTTAATGAAAATAAAAAAGGGTTTGACCAAAACTTCGGGAACTTTCTTAGTAAATATTGTCTGAATCATCAATACGATATTGCTGTTGTATATGAAGGCTGGCTGCAAGGCTATGTTCCTTCTTATTGGAAAAAAGCAGGCACCTTAAAAATTGAAGACAAGATAACCGTAGCAAGACTGGAAGTTTCCATATATTCTATAAATACGAAGAATCTGGAAGAACTGAAACAAAACATTAAAAAATTTAATTGGAATAAAAACGTTATTGTTACGATAATAGAATAGAGATCGGGTATAGTCTTCTTTTCATAAATTCTTTATTTCCCGTTTTGTTGATTTTCGTCTTAAATTCTTAAGGAATAGATAACAATTTGTTAATGAACCCGGAGATTGAGTTTTCTAGCTTTGCACTCGAAATATAATATAAAGTAAAAAGCAATGAAGAAGTTTTTCCTGTATTCTATCTTATCAGTATTCATGCTGTCATGCAGCAGTAACGATACGGATGCACAAACCCATACATCAAAACCGGAATCCAAATATCAAACTAAAAATGTAGTTCTTCTTGTTGTTGACGGGCCTCGTATTTCTGAAACCTGGGAAGCGGCCAATAAAGAAAATATTCCTAATAGAGTAAGTTTACTGAACCAGGGTGTTTTTATCAGTAATTTTAAAAACAACGGAACAACAAATACAAATCCTGGACATAGTGCCATGTGTTCGGGTGTCTATGAAAATATTAAAAATAATGGAACTGAATTACCTGGCTTTCCATCGGTAATGCAACAGTGGCTTAAGTTCACGGGAGCCGATAAAACAAAGGCATGGGTTATTGCTTCTAAAGATAAACTGGAAGTTTTGAACGATTGTAAATTGTTAGACTGGAAAGGGAAATTCCAGCCCAGCGTAGATTGCGGAGTGAGCGGAAACGGAACAGGATACCGGGATGATCTTGTTACCATGACGAAGACAAAAGAAGTTATGGCGAAATACAGCCCGAATGTAATGGTCATCAACCTTAAAGATGTAGATTCTTACGGTCATGCTAATAAATGGGATGAATACATCAAAGCCATTAAAACTACTGATGCTTCTATCAAGGAAATCTGGGATTATATCCAGTCACTGCCTGCTTATAAAGATAAAACTACACTTATCGTGTCTAACGACCACGGTAGGCATATAGATGCTAACGGAGGTTTTGCGGAACATGGAGACGATTGCGCAGGATGCAGACATATTGAGTTCTTCGCCATGGGCCCGGATTTTAAAAAGAATGCGACCATCAGTACAGGAAACTATGAGCAAATTGATATTGCAAGTACAATGGCCGAACTTTTAGGAGTTCCTACACAATACATGAAAGGAAAAATAATAAAGGATGCCTTTAAATAAAACTTTGATTTTTTGATACTAATCTCCATTACTTAAAATGATTCAATAACATAAAAGTAATGGAGGTTTTCGATGGTTTTGGAAACAAATGAATAAAATTTCTTATAAAATAAAATTCCATAACTGCTTGTCAATTAAAAAAATATTATTATTTTTGCACCCTAAAATAAAAAGCAATTAAATGCCTACTATTCAACAATTAGTAAGAAAAGGAAGAGCCACGCTTGCCAAGAAGAGCAAATCGGCTGCCCTTGATTCTTGTCCACAAAGACGTGGTGTATGTACGAGAGTATATACAACTACACCTAAGAAACCTAACTCTGCACTTAGAAAAGTGGCAAGGGTAAGACTTTCTAACGGTAAAGAAGTTAACGCCTATATCCCGGGCGAAGGACATAATCTTCAAGAGCACTCGATAGTATTGGTTAGAGGCGGAAGGGTGAAAGACCTACCGGGAGTACGTTACCACATCGTAAGAGGTGCATTAGACACAGCTGGTGTAAATGGAAGAACTCAGAGAAGATCTAAGTACGGAGCTAAGAGACCTAAACCAGGACAAGCAGCTGCTGCTCCTGCAAAAGGAAAGAAAAAATAATCATTAAATAAGGTACAAAAGCAATGAGAAAGACAAAAGCGAAAAAAAGACCGTTGTTACCAGATCCGAAATTTAATGATCAATTGGTAACGAGATTCGTAAACAACTTAATGCTTGACGGTAAGAAGTCAATCGCATTCAAAATTTTCTATGATGCATTAGATATCGTAGAAACTAAAAAAGGGGAAACTGAAAAAACTGCACTAGAAATCTGGAAAGATGCATTAACAAATGTTATGCCTCACGTAGAAGTACGTTCTAGAAGAGTAGGTGGAGCTAACTTCCAGATTCCTATGCCAATCAGAGCTGATAGAAAAATTTCTATGGCAATGAAATGGTTAATTAGCTACTCTAAAAAGAGAAATGATAAGTCTATGGCTTTGAAATTAGCTAATGAAGTTGTAGCTGCTTCAAGAGAAGAAGGTGCTGCTTTCAAAAAGAAATCTGATACTCACAAAATGGCGGAAGCTAACAAAGCTTTCTCACACTTCAAATTCTAATCTGAAATGGGAAGAGATCTTAAATTTACAAGAAATATTGGTATCGCTGCTCACATTGATGCAGGTAAGACTACCACTACAGAAAGGATTTTATTCTATACAGGTGTAAACCACAAAATTGGAGAAGTTCACGATGGTGCTTCTACAATGGACTGGATGGAGCAGGAAGCGGAAAGAGGTATTACTATTACTTCTGCTGCAACTACTTGTTCTTGGAACTTTCCAACAGATCAAGGAAAACCTTTAGCAGATACTAAACCTTACCACTTCAACATCATTGATACACCGGGACACGTTGACTTCACTGTAGAAGTAAACAGATCTTTAAGAGTATTAGATGGATTGGTATTCTTATTCTCAGCAGTAGATGGAGTAGAGCCTCAGTCTGAAACAAACTGGAGACTTGCTGACAACTACAAAGTTGCTAGAATGGGATTCGTAAACAAAATGGACAGACAAGGTGCTGACTTCCTTAACGTGGTAAACCAGGTTAAAGACATGTTAGGATCTAACGCAGTTCCAATCGTTTTACCAATCGGTGCTGAAGAAGACTTCAAAGGGGTTGTAGACTTAATTAAAAACAGAGCGATCATCTGGGATGAAGCAGGACAAGGAGCTACTTTCGAAGTAGTGCCAATTCCTGAAGACATGAAGGCTGAAGTTCTTGAATATAGAGAGAAATTAGTAGAAGCTGTAGCTGACTACGATGAGACTTTGATGGAGAAATTCTTCGAAGATCCGGATTCAATCTCTGAAGACGAAATTAACGAAGCGCTTAGAAAAGCTACTATCGATTTATCTATTATCCCAATGACTTGTGGTTCTTCATTCAAGAACAAAGGAGTACAGTTTATGTTGGATGCAGTATGTAAATACTTGCCTTCTCCATTGGATAAAGATGATATCAAAGGTACTGACCCAAGAACAGACGCTGAAATTACAAGAAAGCCATCTGTAGATGAGCCTTTCTCTGCATTAGCATTTAAGATTGCTACTGACCCATTCGTGGGAAGATTAGCATTCTTCAGAGCTTACTCTGGAAGACTAGATGCTGGTTCTTATATCTTGAACACTCGTTCAGGAGATAAAGAAAGAATCTCTAGAATCTATCAGATGCACGCTAATAAGCAAAACCCAGTAGAATATATTGAAGCTGGTGATATTGGTGCTGCGGTAGGTTTCAAATCTATCAAAACTGGTGATACAATGTGTGACGAGAAAAACCCAATCGTTCTTGAATCGATGGTTTTCCCTGATCCGGTAATTGGTATAGCTGTTGAGCCTAAAACTAAAGCTGACCAGGATAAAATGGGTAACGCTTTAGCTAAATTGGCTGAAGAAGATCCAACGTTTACTGTTAGAACTGACGAGGCTTCTGGACAAACGATCATCTCTGGTATGGGTGAGCTTCACTTAGATATCATTGTAGACCGTATGAAGAGAGAATTCAAGGTTGAAGTAAACCAAGGACAACCTCAGGTAGAGTACAAAGAAAACTTAACAAAAGTTGCCAACCACAGAGAAGTTTACAAAAAGCAATCTGGAGGTAAAGGTAAATTTGCTGACATTGTATTTGAACTAGGACCTGCTGACGAAGGTAAAATTGGTTTAGAATTCATCAATGAGATCAAAGGTGGTAACGTTCCTAGAGAATTTGTTCCTGCCATTGAAAAAGGCTTTAAAGCTGCAATGAAGAACGGTCCTTTGGCTGGTTTCGAAGTTGAAGGTATTAAAGTTGTTCTTAAAGACGGATCTTTCCACGCGGTGGATTCTGATGCACTTTCTTTCGAAATGGCTGCTAAATTAGGATTTAAAGAAGCGGGACGTGCTGCTAAGCCAGTAATCATGGAGCCTATTATGAAACTGGAAGTTGTAACTCCAGAAGAATATATGGGTAACATCATTGGTGACCTTAACAAAAGAAGAGGTACTATCAGTGGTCAGGAAGAGAAAAATGGAGCTGTTGTAATCAAAGGTTCTGTTCCACTTTCTGAAATGTTTGGATATGTAACTACTCTAAGAACACTTTCATCAGGAAGAGCTACTTCTTCTATGGAATTAGAGAAGTACCAAGCTACTCCACAAAACGTTGCTGAAGAAATCATAGCTAAAGCAAAAGGTTAATTTTTAAATTAAAGAAATGTCACAAAGAATCAGAATAAAACTAAAATCTTACGATTACAACTTGGTAGACAAGTCTGCTGAGAAAATCGTAAAAACGGTAAAGGCTACTGGTGCTGTTGTAAACGGTCCAATTCCATTGCCAACGAATAAGAGAATCTTCACAGTATTGAGATCTCCGCACGTAAACAAGAAAGCAAGAGAGCAGTTCCAATTATCAGCTCACAAGAGACTAATGGATATCTACTCTTCTTCTTCTAAAACTGTTGATGCTCTAATGAAATTAGAACTTCCTTCAGGAGTAGACGTTGAAATTAAAGTGTGATAACTGCATACTTTGCAATGATTATACAATCCGTTCCTTTTTAGGGACGGATTTTTTTATTCCTATCAATCCTTTTAATGAAGGTATACAAGCCATTTGAAAGCAAATTTATCCAATGTTAATTTGCTTTTTTTTGCTTTTTATTATTGATAATCATGAGACAGCGTTGAGGGTTTATCTTTAACAGTGGGGGAGCTCTTTTGGTATATTGTCACCATAATGGTAGTGATATTATTGATCTCTTATTAGGGGTATAGTTAAGGTGACATATCTCATCTTAGTTTGTTTATTTAGAATTATTAAAAATAATAATTTTGCAAAAAAATTATTGATGTTTAGAACAGTATCTTTTTCCTTGCTTGTTTTAGGATCAGCTTTAATAAGCGGTCAGAAGACGAAGGACACGTTAAAAAGCAACCAAATTAATGAAGTAGTCATAACGGGTTCCGGGTATGCTCAGAAGATCAAGGATACTCCAGCAACTATTTCTGTAATTTCCCAGGCAGATCTTAAAAAAAGAGCCTATAGAGATATTACAGATGCTTTACAGGATGTTCCGGGTGTGTTCGTTACAGGAGGAGGAAGTACAAGTGATTTCTCAATAAGAGGAGCTGAATCTGGCCAAACATTAGTCTTAATTGATGGTAAAAGAATCAATACAAGAGAGACAAGACCAAATTCTGACGGTCCTGGTATCGAACAAGGATGGATGCCTCCATTGGAAACTATTGAAAGAATTGAAGTGGTAAAAGGACCAATGTCTTCATTATATGGTTCTGATGCAATGGGTGGAGTAATCAATATCATCACTAAAAAACTGAGTAACGGTTGGAGAGGATCTATTGGAACCAGCTTAATACAGCAGGTACATAAAGAATCTGGAAATACTTACCAAATTGACGGATATGCTGCCGGTTCTTTAGTGAAAAACCTTCTTCAGATGAAAGTCACCGGAAGTTATTCAGATAGAAATGAAGATAAATTTGTAGGAGGATTTACCGAAAGAATAATCAAAGCTTTTGGTACAGAATTCAGCCTTACTCCAAATACAAAAAATACATTTAAGCTAAGTTACGACTATAACCGTCAGGAAAGAAATCAGAATCCGGGGTATTCATTGGGACCTAAAGCAAAAAGCTCACGGAACAACTACGAGAGAAATGTTTTGGCATTAAGCCATAAAGGAGATTACTCAAACTTCCATACGAACTCTTATATCCAGTATGACAATACCAACAACCCGAACAGGGATATGAGATATGAAACGTTCTCGGCATACAGCCTTAATAATTTCAATATTAAAGATCATGTGATCAGCTTTGGCGCAGAATACAGATATGAAAGACTAAATGACTTAGGAAATAAAATGAAGTCAGATAATGGAGAAGTGGTAACCAAACTGACGCGTTGGAACTGGTCTGCTTTTGCAGAAGGAAACTGGAAGTTGGTTGATAAATTACACTTGGTTACAGGAGCACGTTGGGATAATGATGAGAACTATGGTTCTAATTTTACTCCAAGAGGATATTTAGTATGGAGTGCTACTAATAACTTTACTTTTAAAGGAGGGGCTTCATGGGGATATAAAGCTCCGGGTCTAAGAGCTGTAAATCCAGGATGGGGACAGGTAACTGGTGGTGGAACTCAGGATGGAGTAATCATCGGAAACAAAGACCTTAAACCGGAGAAAAGCTTCAATCAGGAACTAACAGTTATGTTTGAAGATAATAAGAAGGTGATTAACCTGAGTGTAACGGGATTTAACACAGACTTTAAAAACAAGCTGGTTGAAGTTAGAAAATGTAACAATACTGAAGAATGTAAACAGTTTGAAGCCCTGTATAATCATATCTATGACTTTATCTCAACAAGAGAAAATCTTGGTAAGGCAAACAGCATGGGCCTTGAAGCGAATCTTGGGGTAAATGTATCAAAGGATATTGTATTAAAAGCAAACTATACCTATACGGATACAAAGATTAAATCTGATGAGATCCCTGCATTGTACAATAAACCATATGCTAGAATCCCTAAGCACATGGCTAATGTAAACCTATCCTGGAAAGCTAATGACAGTTTCGAATTCTGGTCAAGAGGAAACTATAGAAGCGAAAGCCAACCGGGAGTAAGCAGGGGAAGAGCGCAGGAATATCCAATCCCATCTTACTTCTTGCTAGATTTAGGAACGGTGTACAGACTGAACAAGCATGTTCGTTTTACATTTGGAGTATACAATCTGTTGGATAAAGATATCCGTAATGATGTAACAGATCCTGCCAGTAATTTTGGTTTCAGAATCGATGGAATCAGATATCAGTTCGGAGTAAATTACTTTTTCTAAAATAGAATAAAACCTTAACATACAATATCAATGAAAAGTAATGATATCAAAACTCTTGTAATGGTATTGGCAACCTTAGTGGTAGTTTCATGTTCAGGTGACAAAAAGAAGAGAGTAGATTATCACCAATTTAAAACGGCAGTAGAATTTACCCCTGCGCGGTAGAAAAGCTTTGATGAGATCACAGCAAAGTATCAACAGTTGCAAGAGCAAAACTTTCAGGCTGCAACAGCTTGGGGTGGGAATATGGACCGTGTGGTATTGGGAATAAAAGGAGACAAACTGAGAGTTCAGCAGGCTGTTGAAATGGCCAAAGTATTTAAAAAGCAATAACTCCGGAACGCTATCCAAAGTTCTAGGAGATTGTAAAAGAAATCCAGTTTAAAGGAAGAAAATAAACGATATTAATACCGGTTTAGAAAGGAGGAATTACTACAGAATCCTTTCACAAATTTGTATTAACTTTTTAATTTATTCATATCAAATTAATTTTGCAAACATTAAGATGGCTTAACCGTCTTAATGTTTTTGTTATAATACCCAAATGAAAACATTGTTTAAAAGCCTTTACAGGAAAGACAAAAGAATGAATCTGCCATTAAATATCTAATGTGGATCATTCATCTTTGAGTGGGGCTTTTATCATGTGTCATTGTTTTTGTGGCGTGTCTTACCGGATACCTGTATGCCTTCAAAAATCAGATTATTGATTTTACGAACAGGAAGAAAGTCTATATCAGTGAGACTTCCACTCAGGTAAAAAAAGCTGAAGTTTCTGGAACAGGGATTAACTGTAATGTTCCGGGCAAAATTCCAACGTGTGAATTACGACCTTCATAATACCCTTGGTTTTTATACCTTCCTGATGCTGTTCTTTATGGCTGTTACCGGATTGTATATGACCTATCCTTGGGTGAAGAATGATCTTATCGTAAGTTTAAGAGGATCACCCATTGATAATATTTCAAAAAATAAAGAGAGTGGCGATGACGTATTTGGTGGGTTATTGGAGGTTATGCTCCAGAAGCAGGATGAAAAGAAAAACCTTAAAGACACCAAGCCAGCTTCCCTTGATAAAATTGTACAACTGTAAGATCAGCATCTTCCTTATTCTGCTGTTACCAGCATAGAGCTCCCAATAAAGATAATCCGAGATATGTTGTCGTTAAAGCCAATATCCAAAACTTTCTGGGGATGATGCTTCCGGATGAAGTTACTTTTGATAAAACCGGAAACTTTAAAGTCAAAGAGCTGTCCTCAGATTAGCCATTGAATAAAAAAATTATTGCATTAGCCAAGCCACATTGCACAAAGGGGGAATTATGAAACTGCCGAGTATTATTCTTTATTTTATCGTTTCGTTAATCGGGTGCTCATTATCAGTCACAGGATTTCTGATCTGGGGTATAGATTTAGAAAAATGAGGTAGAATAGAAGGGAGTACAAGCATTTATTAATTGATGTAGTTTTTCATGAAACCTTACAATAAGATATTGTATTGAATGGCTTCATGAGTTGTATTCTCAACAATACTTCCATCCTCCAGTTTCAAACTTCCATCCTTATTTCACTATTCTTTTTATTCGTTCAGGTTAATTATATACATTTATTATAAAATAATCTGACCTATGGTTCATAAAAATAACAATCTCTTTGAAAAATTTTCAAACTATGCCGTAAAATTTACGGGAAGCCAGTATGCTTTTATTGGAGCAACATTTGTGGTTGTGGCTTGGGCCGTTACTGGACCTTTTTTTGATTATTCCGAAACCTGGCAGCTGGTCATCAATACTGGAACTACCATTATCACTTTTCTCATGGTTTTCCTCATTCAGAAAGCTCAAAATAAAGATTCAAAAGCCATACAGATTAAACTTAACGAACTCCTTGCAGCTCATGAAAAGGCCAGTAACAGAATTGTAGATATTGAAGATCTTACAGAAATGGAACTGGATCAGCTTCATCATTATTACGAAAATCTGGCTCAGTTTGCAAAAAAGGATGCGGATATTCATACCTCGCATTCTATTGATGCAGCAAAAAGGAATCAGAATTACAAACATGAGTTCTTCAAAAAGAAACATGAGGAATGGTTACAGAAAAAAGACCAAAAAAAGGAATCTGAGTGATCCCTTTTTTTAATATTATTTGCTGTTATATTCACCTTCTACATACCCTCCATTTACATAACGGGTTGTGTCATTCGTATGCCAGGCATATACGCCGGCTACCATAATCCCAAGATCCTGTACATAATTTCGGGTCATATCCTGCCATTGCCCAAAAGAAGGTAAATGTTCCTGCAATACCAAAAATTCTTTTAAATAATTATCATGCACTTCCAGAGCCATCATATAAGCCTCTTTTATTGAAGTTTTATGCTCTTGTTGCAATACTTTCACCAGATTCATGGTATCCTCTTCTCTATGAAGCTCCTTGGGTAAAGAAATAATATCATTATGTATTCCGATCATCAGAGCAGAAATTGTATGAAGGCGTTGAATATGTAAATGCTCGAGTATGCTGTCAGGGAGGTGACGATAATCTTTTTGCATCGCCACATACTTACAAAAAGGCTGTCCTCCGCTTGTTGCTTCTCGAATTAATAAATAAATAGGGAGAGGAGGGATGGTATTTGATCTGTAGTATACTCTTTCATCCGCATATCCAATAAGTACTTCGTGCAATGATTTTAAGAATTTTTTATAGAGCCGTTCTGGCATTTCACATGTAATGATGTTCTGTCTTAATGTCCAAAATTGATGAAATATACCATTGTCAGCCGGTTCGTTAGGATCATCACCAGTGAGTAAAGCCATAATACGGGTTGCTATTTCTGCCATCTCATCATGTGAGCAACGATCAAAATAATCGTCCATCATAGCCCCATCAGCAGCATAACTGGCTAATGGTCTCAATTCTGCAAGGTTCTTTAAAAAAGGACAGCCCCGTGCTGCAATATCGGTCAGGTTATGCTGCTTATGTTTTTCACGGGCTTCTTGGCTGTGGAAAATATACTTCCTGTCAATCCAATCATAATATTCTTCCCTTTGAAGTTGAAAATCGGGGTGAATAGAATCGGTGAAGGGATACTTAGGCTTGGGTAACTGTTGTAACCCGGCATAAAATTCATCGTCTGAAATTGTTGTTTTCATGTTATTTTGATTTTGGGTTGATGGTTTTGTTTTTAATAAATCATTATTGATGATGAAATAATAAAAATAGTAATAAAATGATTGTGAGGCAATTGCGTGTTGTGAAATTTTGTTAAAGACTGTTGATTTTGAACATGTAAGAGGGAAACCTGAGTATAAAATCTTTTTAGGATCATTGGAGAGGAGATCGTAAAGAGAAAGGTAGAGAGTCTGCCTCATTACCATAAATGATAATGGGAAGAATACCAAAGCCAAGTGCACATGAAAAATTATATGAAATTCAAAACCTATAAAAAACAAAATCAGAATAGGAAAATTCCTACTCTGATTTAAGTATATCTGAGTTATTAAACTAGTCAACCTTTTTCAGGACTGGTCAATTTGATGTTATCTCATAAAGTAACTAAAATAAGAACAGCTTCCCATCAGGCTTTTGGTGGTTTCAGCATCTGAATACTGTGCCTTCAGCTGAGCAAAATAGGTTCTGTATTTTTGATTCTTAAGATTGTCCATTTCCTTCTGGCGGGCATCTTCTTTTTCAGACCATTTCGGGTCAGAATAATCGAAATCTTTCGGAGCTTTGGCTTCATACTGATAATATTTCCCTTGCTCGGCACTTGCCATCTGGAATAGAATTCTAGCCTTTTCTTCTTTATTGTTCGAAAGCTTAAGCGCTTTTTGGTAATAGTTGATCGCTAGATCAAAATTATCAGGTTCAATATAAGATGTGTCAAGGAAGTTCTTATAGTAATACTTGTAAGGATTTCCTTTATCATTATTCCAGAAGTAGTATTTTCCGCCATTGCTGTTATCAATATCCATAACGAATACATGACGATAATATCCTAAAATGGAAGTATTATATAAAAGGTTTCCGATAAGTTGATTCGCTCTTGCTGCCTTTTCATCATTACCATTTCCGATTTTCTTAAGCTGGATCAAAACATCCGTCAGTTCCAGTTTATTCATCTTATCTTTGATGAAAGGGAATTCGGTATATCCTTCAGATTTCATAGATTCAGCATCCGGACTTTGGTAGCTTTCCCATACATTATGTCCGAAAACAAGACCTGGAATATTATTGAAACCATTATATTCAGAAGAAGCATATTGTTTTGGGGTAATCTTTTGACCGTCTTTTTCAGTCCAATCATAATTTTCCCTTGGAATTCCGCTAAACTTCTGAACCTTTTCATAATAAGATTTAGCCTTTTCAAAATCTGCAAGTCTCACTGCTCTGTCACCATAGATGGTATTGAAGAATGCATCAACATTTCCTACGCTGTCCATATTTTTAGCAATGATCTGTTGCTCAAACTGGGTTTTGTTAGGCTTTCTGTAAAACTCTTCAACACTTTTCACCAGACTTGAGTTCGGGTTGTACTGAAGGTCAGAAAGTTTGTTATTCATCAGGAATGATTTTCCGTCTTCTCCCTGAAGGAAGTAACGGTTGGCCATTACATCTTTTAAGAAATCAGCTGTGGAAGGTGCCGTTCCGTAATAATCGTAATCACTGTTGACATTAGCCGTATCTTTTTTAACCTCTTTTTCCACAAAATATTCAGCATAATCCTTCATCAGATGATCTTCAAAAGCAGCATCCACTTTAGGTTGCGAAACAATATCATTCAGAACCTTCATCCTTTTGATTTCCTCCAGATATTCAGGATTGGTGGTTTTGATTTCGTTCAGAATTTCGGTACTTTCTTTATAATCTTTCTTTAAAAACTTAAGGTAGGCATCTGCAATCTGCCAGTATTCATCTTTGGATTTCTCTTTAGCCTTTGAAGTGAACTTTTCAAGATCATCAAGGTAATCCTTTGTGTTATCATCATATCCGCTATATCCCGTGGTGTAGAAAGGAATTCTGTTAGGGTTATTTAATAGCTCATCATCACTCTGGTCGGCTTTATTTCCATCACCGGATGCATCAGATTTTGAACCTCCAAAAAGATTTTTGAAGAACCTTACAATTTTCTGCCAGAAGGATACTTTCTCTTCTTTTATCTCTTTTACTTCTGTTGTTTTCTTATCAGAAGTAGCATCTTTTGAATTATGGGTTTCGGTATTTCCCCTGTAGACAGATACTCTGCCGTAAGCATCAGAAGTGTAATAATAGATTGGAAGGTAGCTTCTTTCCAGTTCGTTGATACTTCTTACCGCCATTACCTTCAGGATTTCCGAATCCGGATTAATGTCAAACATCTTTTCCATAATAGGAATAGGGTTGTTGAAGTCTTCATATCCTAAAAGGAAATAAGCCATGTTCTTTTCCTCATTTGTATTGGCTCTTTTCATAATGTTGCTGAAAGAAGCTGTATCCGAAAGTTTCATAGAAACAAAAGAGGATTCCTTACGGTCTTTACTGTTCATAAATACCTGGAAGAAGTTCCAGTTGGCATCACTATTCATTTCCAACCCTCTTTGGGCTCCTGCCAGTTGATCCAGAGCCATATAATACACTGTACCCTTTAACTTGATAGGTTCAATATATGTTTTAAAGGCTTGTAATGCAGAGTCATAGTTTCTGGTATAGTGGTTCAGACGGACAAGCTGATATCCGTAGCGTTGTTTGATCTCGGGATTTCTGGCAGCATTATATAAAGAGGTTAGGGCTGCGATGGTTTTATTATAATCAAGAGAGGTCGCATTTTTCTTGTTCTCGTCTCTGTTATAGTAAAATGAATTTTCACTTTCAACATAATTGATGCTCATGAAAGGCTCCAGATATTTAGCCTCAATCAGATAATCAATTCCTTCTTTATATTTTTGATAAAATCTAGTTCCAAGTTTTTGTAAAAGCGGGTTGGCAGGAGTTCCATTTTTAAGAGCATTAAGATCATTCATGCTTACCTTATACACCAGATTCTGTGTCTCGGCATAATTAAGCTGATTGTTGAAATACTTTTTCCATGTTTCAATATTGTCATCAGGAATCATAGATGGATTGTAGTCACCGAAGAATCTTGAAGAGTAGGTATGAAGAAAAGGAAGATAAGACTTATCCTTAATAATACTCTGTGTAAATAGGTTGAAGTATTCATAATCCGGATCCGACCACGCACAGGCGTTAGAGTTCGTGTAGAAAAGAGATACAACCGCAAGTGAAAGAATATACTTTTTCATAGGGTTTGTAGTGTTTTTTTAGTTTTTTATATAGTTGTTTTGTAATCAATGGTGCTGGCAGAAAATAGCATAAGATACTGAATCTCTATTCTCTGTCTTAATCTATGGCAGATTTAAAATTTTCGATCTAACACAAATTTACTATCTAATTGATAATAAATAATGTTAAAATGCGGTATTTTTTTCTGAAGAAATTGAGTTACATCTTCTAACTGCTCTTTCGATATTTCTTCTACCTTTATGGTAAAGCCTTTGTTCAGATAATTTCCGAAATAAAAGCCGTCTTTCAGTATTTCAACCTTATATTCGGAGATCTTTTTAAAGTTGGGATTTTCCAGATCCTTTTTAGACAAAGCATTGATGAGTTTATGCTTATCTAGATGATTCGTGATAATTCCCCATGAATAAATAGGGAGAGCAACTTCAACTTTCTTGATAGGATAATCTTCCATTCTAGCAAGGTAACTTTTCAGAACATTTACATCCAAGATAGAATTTTTATTAGATTTTTCCAATGGGGAAGAAGTAGAGTAGCACATCAGATACACTTTATCCACTGGGGGAATTCCAGTTTGTTTTTTATCTTTAACCTGATGAAGACGTAAAGTACAGGTGATCTCCTTTCCTGAAATTCTTTTAAGTTCTTTCAAAAATTTAAAATAATCATCCCGTGTACCGGCAGTCCAGTCACAGTCAATCTGAATTTCATTGTTTATTTTTAAATGATATTCTTCCGCTTTCTTTTGAACCAAATGATGAATGCTTTCTGCCAGAAACTTGATTTCGTCTTGGGAAATTCCCAGCATCGTCTGATTGGTGATAAAAACAGTGGGTACAATCTGCTTATCTGTCTGAAAACTCTGATCTTTTGTAATGACGGCAACAGACTGAAACTTTCCGCCTGCTTTATCAACATCAAAAAATCTTGTGTATAAATAAGGAACAGTTGCCTGATCTAAAACTTTCTTTTCTTCCTGATTCAGTTTCAGATTCGTTTTCCAATAATAAAATGTGTAAGGATGGTTCTCATTTTTACTGCAGGAAACAATAAAAAATAAAACCCATAAAATATGTAAGATCTTCATACGTAATAGTACATGATTAATCTTTTAAAAATAAAGATATTGATACAGATCGTAAACCGTAAAATCCAGGTGATCCTGTATTCTTGGGATATTAAAATTAGGTAATTATATACAATTTTACACTGACCCTAATATTTTACTATTTTGACCCTGTCATTCTGAATACAGGCTGAAGGCTTGCGAACGTAGTTCAGAAATGAAATGAAGAATCTAAGCCAAATATGAGATTCTTCCTTCGTCAGAATGACAATGGTGTAAAATTGTATATAGACTCCTAAAATTATTCTAAAGGAATAGCTATATGTGATTATTCATAGAGTTCACTTTCACAAGTACAGGTTTCTTTATCTATGCTTTCTGTGGAAGAACAACAGCCTTCAAGATTTTGAATATTTCCTTTTTCGTCAGTCATCAAGATTTTATTTTTATCAAACTTAACAAAGAAAGTTTCATCATACTTTTTAAACTGTACTTTCATGACTTTATTCGGGGCGTATTTACCTGCATTGATTTCTTCTGTAGTTTCTTTTCCGTTAGCCTGATTAACCTGAACATATCCAAAAAGTACATCGCCGTTCTTTTTTACATTCAGATAATAATGGGGGGTGCCGGTACCGCTGTAGCCTTTTAGAATGTCAAAACTTCTATGTCCGGTAAAAGGTAACTTTACCTGTGCAAAAGTGAAAATGCCGATACATAAGATCATTAAACTGAAAATCTTTTTCATATTATTTTTTTTTCAAAGGTAAAGATATCTGCTGAACTCATAAATAGTGGAATCCCGGTAATTTTAACCAAACAAAAGACCACTCCAAAAAGAGTGGTCCCTATATAATTTAGTTTAAAAATCAAATTTAAAAAACAGTTGCTGCCAGTTGAATTCTTGCATATTTATTAGAAGGATTCCACATGGCCATCATAGAAACAGGTAAACTGTAATGCTCTGTAATCTTAAGAACTTTTCCAGCTTTTACTCCTACGTTCACGATATCAAAGTTGTTTTTGCCATTTCCATATAAAAAGGTATTTCCATTTAATGAAAATCCAGCTCCTACAAAAGCATCCAGATTCACTTTCTGTCCGCTGATTACAGGGTAACTAGCCTGAACATAGGTAGAATATCTGTTCTTTTTATAACTTCCGTCCGGTTCCAGAATCACTTCTCCTGCATTAGCGCCTCCATACAACATAATATCTGCTTCAATATTGATCGGGAATGAAGGTCCAAAAGTATAGTTGGTTCTTAAATCAATAATATGGGCTGTTCTTCTCTGAGAATAACTGAAGATGTCATCTGCAGCAACAGCAGTATTGATGTTTCGGGAATTATAAAGGTCCCATAATCCAATATAAAAGCGCCCATTAGAATATTGAACATAGTAATTGATCTCCTTATAATGCGTATTGTCCTTATCATCGGCAAGAGCAGAAGCTCCCCAGATCCCCACTTTCCATTTCTTTTCCGCATCCAAGGCATAAGAAAGATTTCCCATGACAACAGGTTTGTCTGTAATAATTAGCCCTCTCCACAAATGGTTGTTCTGAATGTTGGCAGTAAAATCCAGTCTCCCTTCTTTGGATTCCTTAGGCTCACTGCCTTCCTGTGAAAATAACCTTCCTGCACCTAAAGTAAGCAGGAAGATCCCTTTTAATATTTTCATCATCTGTATTTTATTTTAATGTTACGAATAATATTGCAGCAATAACAGCTCCTATCACAGGACCTATCACAGGAATCCATGCGTAACCCCAGTCACTGCTTCCTTTTACCGGAAGAATGGCATGCATAATTCTCGGAGCTAGATCTCTGGCAGGGTTAATAGCATATCCGGTAGTTCCTCCTAAGGAAAGTCCTATTACCCAAACTAAGAATGTTACAGGAATGGCTCCTATAGAACCTAATCCTACTTTTGCATTAGGATCTGCCTGTACATAAATACTCGGATCCGAAAAGTGAAAAATAACAAATACCAGTACAAATGTTCCGATAATTTCGCTGATAAGATTAGATGAAACTTTTCTGATCGCAGGCCCCGTACTGAAACAGGCCAGCTTTGCCCCTTCATCCTCTGTAATGGCAAAATGATCTTTATGGAATAGCCATACTAAAAAGGCCCCCAACATACCTCCAATCATCTGAGCCGCAATATAAGACGGAACCAGATCCCATGAAAATTTTCCTGCAGCAGCCAGCCCAATTGTAACAGCCGGATTCAGGTGGGCTCCACTTACAGGCCCAGCAACGGTTACCCCTACAAAAACGGCTAATGCCCAAGCGGTGGTAATAACAATCCATCCGGAATTATTTCCTTTGGTATCCTTCAAGACAACATTGGCTACAACGCCGTTGCCTAACAAAATAAGAAGCATCGTCCCGATCACTTCTGCGATAAATGGAGTCATATGTGTATTTTTAAGGTCAGTGAATTAATCTTCAATCCAGCTTTGAGCACGAGATACAGCTTTGTTCCATGAGTGAACCATAGCATCTACTTTTTCCTTTTCCAATTGAGGATGGAAATCTTTGTCTACAATCCATTGCTCCTGTATCTCATCAATATTTTTCCAGTATCCTACAGCAAGACCTGCTAAATAAGCTGCTCCTAATGCTGTTGTTTCTAATGTTTTTGGTCTGGTTATTTTAAATCCGAAAAGGTTAGACTGTATCTGCATCAATAAATTACTTGCTGAAGCTCCTCCATCTACTCGTAGCTCAAGACTTGCTCTTCCAGAATCTGCCTCCATAGATTTTACAATATCGTACACCTGAAATGCAATTCCTTCCAATGTTGCTCTGGCAATATGTCCATCTGTTGTACCACGCGTAATTCCTACGATAGTTCCGCGGGCATACTGATCCCAATGAGGAGCACCTAAACCTGTAAGGGCAGGAACAAAGTAAACGCCGCCGTTATCTTCAACCGAAGCAGCAAGATCATTTACTTCATCAGAAGAGTGAATAAGTTTAAGGCCATCTCTTAGCCATTGAATAGCTGCACCGCCTACAAATACACTTCCTTCCAATGCATAATTAACTTCCCCGTTAATTTTCCACGCAACAGTTGTCAAAAGATTGTTTTTTGAGGAAACAGCTTCTTTTCCTGTATTCATTAATAGGAAGCAGCCTGTTCCGTAAGTATTTTTTACCATTCCAGGACTGGTGCACATTTGGCCAAATAAAGCAGCCTGCTGATCTCCAGCAATTCCTGCAATCGGAATTTTAGTAGAGAATAGGGTAGTAGCTGTCTCGCCATATACTTCACTGCTTTGTTTCACTTCAGGAAGAATAGCTTTAGGAATGTTGAATAGCTCCAATAGATCATTGTCCCATTCTAACGTATGAATATTCAAAAGCATGGTTCTGCTGGCATTCGAAACATCCGTAATAAACATTTTTCCACGGGTTAATTTCCATACTAGCCAGGTATCAACAGTTCCGAAGCACAGTTCTCCGGCTTCTGCCTTTTCTCTTGCCCCGTCTACATTGTCAAGGATCCATTTTAATTTGGTAGCAGAAAAATAAGCATCCAAAACAAGACCTGTTTTCTCCTTGATAATTTCTGCGTGTCCCTGATCTTTCAGTTCATCACAATATTTTGAGGTTCTTCGGTCCTGCCATACAATAGCGTTATAAATAGGTTCCCCGGTTTCTTTATCCCAAACTATTGTTGTTTCACGTTGGTTGGTAATCCCAATAGCGGCTACTTCCAGTCCGGAGATGCCAGCTTTGGCGATACTTTCTGCTGCAACGGAGATTTGTGATGACCAGATTTCATTAGGATCATGCTCTACCCAACCTGGTGTTGGGTATATCTGTCTGAAGTCTTTTTGAGATACATACTTGATCTCTCCGCTATGGTTGAATAGAATCGCTCTGGAGGAAGTTGTTCCCTGATCTAAAGCGAGGATTAACTTTTCATTCATATGGTGATTAATTAAGGTTGATAACTTTAGGTGAATAAGGAGTTAATAAATATCCTTTTGCCAATTCAATAAATTCATTTTCCTGTTGCTGTGCCCATTCTTCAGAATATCCTTTTTCTTCAGCAATGATTCTCGCAACATTGTGCGCGCTGTCTATAGCGGCTCTTGCATCAAGGAACAACAGACGGGCTCTTCTTGCCAATACATCCTCGATGGTTTCTGCCATTTCATTTCTTGCAGCCCAAACTACTTCTGCTACGGTGAATGGATGGTCAGGATGTATTTTTTGCGAAAAGCGTGAATTGCTTTCCTGTAAAGCTTTTATTGCAGGAATGTCAGATCCGTATACATATAGATGGTTTGTTCTATCTACTTGCTCAGGTTTTACATTTCCATGAATAGACATGTTTTCTGTTTTAGAAGTGCTGTTGCCCAGCTTGTGTACCTGCATGGCTTTATCAATTGTATCTTCAGCCATTTTACGGTAAGTAGTCCACTTTCCGCCAATGATGGAAATTAATCCAGTGTCAGATGCAATAACCTTATGGCTTCGGGAAACTTCTTTGGTGCTCTTGCTTCCATCTTTTGGAGCTGCAAGAGGACGAAGTCCGGCAAAAACAGACTTTACATCATCACGGGTTGGTTTTTTAGACAGATATTGTCTTGCTGTATTCAAAACGAAACTGATTTCTTCTTCCAAAGCACGGGGCTCGAAACTTTCGTTTTCTAAAAGAGTATCTGTAGTTCCTACCAAAGCTCTGTCATGCCAAGGTACAACGAACAATACTCTTCCGTCAGAAGTTTTCGGAATCATGATGGCATCATCACTTTTCAGGAATGATTTATCCAATACCAAGTGAATTCCCTGACTTGGTACTACAAGTTTACCATGTTTAGGGTTATTCATATTAAGGATGTCGTTGGTGAAAACACCGGTAGCATTAACAACCACTTTTGCATGAATCTGATATTGCTGTTTGGAGATCTGATCTTCAGCAACCACTCCAATTACTTTATCTTTATCATCTTTCAGAAGATTAACTACCTTCACGTAGTTTACTGCACTTCCTCCTTTTTCAATAATGGTTTGAGCTAAGTTGACTGCAAGTCTTGCATCATCAAACTGTCCGTCCTGGTAAACAACACCACTTGCTAAGTGATTTTGTTCAATAGTAGGCAGCTTTTCAATGGTTTTTGATTTGCTGATGTATTTTGTTTTACCCAAACTTAATTTCCCTGCAAGGAAATCATATACAGACAAGCCTATCTTATAATAGATTCCGCCCCACCAGGTATAATTAGGGATAATGAAAGATTGATTTTTTACAATATGTGCTGCATTTTTGGCTAAAAGACCTCTTTCTTTTAAAGCTTCTTTCACTAAACCTATATCTCCCTGTGCTAAATATCTTACTCCGCCGTGTACCAGTTTGGTACTTCTGCTGGATGTTGCTTTCGCAAAGTCATGAGATTCAAGCAATAAAGTTTTGAATCCTCTGCTTACTGCGTCTAATGCTGAACCTAAACCACTGGCTCCTCCTCCTATGACAATAAAGTCCCATTCTTTTACATTGGTTAATTTACTGAGTTCTTCGTTTCGTTTCATAAATGTTTCGTTTATGTTTCGTTTTCAAATATATAAATTATAAATGAAAGCAAAAAGAAAATAAATGAAATTTTAAAATGTGAAATCACTATGATTTGAAATTGCCTTTTGTGGCTGAGGATGATGCTGTTGTATATGATCTTTAAAAACAATAAAAATTATATGTGAAAAAAAAGCGGTAATTTTGATGAAACGAATAAAATGGAGAAGCTAATACCAAGGCAAGATGAAATATTAAAAGAACTGGACGATAAAGGGCATGTTCTTGTTCAGGAATTGTGCGAAAAACTAAATGTTTCTTCGGTTACGATACGAAAGGATCTGAACTATCTCGAAAGTCTGGGGCTTCTTTTTAGAAATCATGGGGGAGCAAGTAAGCAGGTAAGGTATGCTTATGAAAAAAATGTGGGAGAGAAAGAGAATATTAATGTGGAGGCTAAACAGGCTATTGCGAGAGCGGCGCTGCCACTGATTCAGGAGAATGATTGTATCATATTAGCCTCAGGAACTACCATGCACTATCTTGCAAGGATGCTGATGAACTTCGGTCCACTTACTGTTTTAACTTCTTCATTGAGAGTGGCTATTGAACTATGTAATAATCCTAATATTAATGTGATTCAATTAGGAGGAGAGGTGAGGAAAAGCTCAACTTCAATTGTAGGATCTATTTCAGAAGGTATTCTTAAGCAGTTTTCTTGTAATAAGCTCTTTCTTGGGGTAGATGGGATTGATCTGGAGTTTGGGATCAGTACTTCCAATGCTGCAGAAGCCCACCTTAATCAGGTCATGATTGATTGTGCAGATAAAACAGTAGTTCTTGCAGATTCCTCAAAATTGAATAAGAAAGGTTTTGGTAAAATTGCCTCACTGGATCAGGTGGATTATCTGATCACGGATGATGGGATTGCTGCCGAAGATCAGGTCCGACTGGAGGAAATTGGAGTAAATGTGATTAAATAATCCTTGTTAATTCTTTAAATCTATATAATAATAGACCCGTTGTGCATTATGAATGCAAAGAAATAAGTTGTTCATTCGATTGAAAATCAGCAAATTGTATTTGCTACAAAACATTTACAATGAACAACTTAATTGCAAATCATGATATTCACTTTTTGAAGGACATTAAAGAACAGTTGTCTGATTGTATCTTGCTTGGTGATAAAGGGTATCTCTCATCAGAGGCACAGGTAGATTTGTTTAATTAAGCTAATATTACCTTGGGAACTCCGAAAAGAATCAACCAAAAAGACTACAAACCACAGTTTTGCTTGTTTAAAAAGCACAGAAAAAGAATTGAAACATTATTCTCTCAGCTATGTGACCAATTTATGATAAGAAGGAATTATGCAAAAACATTTGAAGGATTCAAAACAAGAGTTTTAGCAAAGATTACAGCTCTTACAATTGTTCAATTTATTAATAAAAACTATTTTTAAAAAAAAATCAACAATTTAAAGTCAAGCATAATTTAAAACGCACAACGGATTATTTTTAAGGACAACTGTTTTTGATAATAAATGACTCATATTCTCTATTTAAAAATAGAATCAGTGTGTCTATCGTGTAATTTCGTTTTATTTTGATTTTCAAGCTCTATAATAGTTTCTATAAAGGTCATTAGCAACTACTTTTTACACCAAAAAAGTCAAGCGTATTTGTAATTGAAAGAGCGCATTTATTAGGTTCACTGACAGCCGTTCTTTAACAGCTTGTTTGATAGGTATAATTAAAAGAATTTAAGAGTTTTAATAAAATATAAAAGAAGTTATCCATTGGTTATTTACAATTTTTTTTATTATCCTGCTCTAGGTTGATGTTTTTTTTAATAAAATTTATGTGAGAGACACACTCCATTTAATTATGACCGGAGTCGTCTACGTGATTACATGTTGTGTTGTTAATTCGGATTGAACTGAATATTGAAATACTTTAAATAATCCTCTATTGGTTCCATTCCCATTTCTTTTCTTCTTTCGTTCACAGTTTCAGGATTTTCTAATTTATACAATTTACCATTTTCTATTTGTGAACCATATATTTGGGGTTTTCCTTCGTCCATTAACATCCTATCTTTCATCAATGCGTATTGTTGTTTAGATAAGTCTCCATTTTCAACCGCTTTCTCTATTTGTGGAAAATACTTTTTTCTGATTTCTTCAGTACTATGTTGCAGTCCCAACCAGATTGCATCCATTCGTCGTTGACCCACCTCCTTTAATGTTGGCATACCACACTTTTCAATAATGCTAATCACTAATTCTTGATTCCTATGATCTTCTTTTGCGTATTTGATGAGTTCATTTGATTTTCTAATCCTTTGGTCACTTTCAAAAACTTCACTCAAGATTTGAAGTTTTTTGCTGCAATCTACTTCAATAATATCTACTGAACCTACATAGACAAATTTATCCTTATTCATGTAAAGGAATATTGATATGATTAAAACAAGAGCGGTTAATATGCTAAATAATACTTTTTTTATTTTCATTTCTATTTTTTTGTCTTATTCCAAAACAGATTGACCATTTTTGGTTAAAAATTAATTGTAAAAATAGAAATTATTTTTAAGCGCACGCTCTAAAATATGTAAAGATGAACAGTATTGTTATCCAAACAGTGGTTTTTGCGCATCATAGCAAATGTCTTTTTATGGCTACAACTTCACGCGGTTTGTTCTGTGAACGGTGTTTTTTAAAGTATAGACCTAAGTCCGGCATCTATTCATGATATTCACTTTGTGAAGGACATTAAAGAACGATTGTCTGATTGTATCTTGCTTGGTGATAAAGGGTATCTCTCATCAGAGGCACAGGTAGATTTGTTTAATTAAGCTAATATTACCTTGGGAACTCCGAAAAGAATCAACCAAAAAGACTACAAACCACAGTTTTGCTTGTTTAAAAAGCACAGAAAAAGAATTGAAACATTATTCTCTCAGCTATGTGACCAATTTATGATAAGAAGGAATTATGCAAAAACATTTGAAGGATTCAAAACAAGAGTTTTAGCAAAGATTACAGCTTTTACAATTGTTCAATTTATTAATAAAAACTATTAAACAAAAAAATCAACAATCTAAAGTCAAGTATATTTAAAAATTCACAACGGGTAATAATAGATTAAAATATAAAGCTTGTGAGTAATCATGAGGCTTTTGTTTTTTTATGGATTGTTCTAATTATCTAGTTTGATTTTTTTTGAGAAAATGAGATTAGGCGTTTCTTTTGTGATGTAAAATGGGTAAACAGAAATTTTATGCTGGAAATTGTGAAAAGTTTCATTATCCTATAGTTATGGCATTTTTTTTGTTTATGGCTGCTGGCTTTGAATTGATGAAACAGACAATGAAAAGAAAATGTTTGTTTTTTTATATTGGATTCATTTTTGCAAACCGGTTATTTTTTTTCTGAAAATGATCTAAATGATTAAAAATCAAAATATTTTACTCGAAATATTTGTCGGTTACAAAATTATTCATAAATTTGCACACTCATTTTAGGAGCGTAGTGTGCCTATATCAAAAGTAGAAATCACTTCAGACTTCCGAAAAATGGGAGAAAATAAAGGATAAATTTTATTATAATATAAACAATGTCAGGTATTATTGGTAAAAAAATCGGTATGACATCTTTGTTTAACGAAGAAGGGAAAAATATTCCTTGTACAGTTATTCAAGCTGGTCCATGCTCGATTTTACAGGTCAGAACCTTAGAAGTTGACGGTTATTCAGCTGTTCAATTAGGTTTCGATGACAAGAGTGAGAAGAACGTTGGTAAAGCGTTAGCTGGTCATTTTAAAAAGGCTGGTTCTGCTCCTAAAGCTAAATTAGTAGAATTCCACGATGGATTCTCAGATGCTAAAGTAGGAGAAGAAGTGAAAGTTGATCTATTCATCGAAGGTGAATATGTAGACGTAACAGGAACTTCAAAAGGTAAAGGTTTCCAAGGTGTTGTTAAAAGACACGGATTTGGAGGTGTAATGCAGGCAACTCATGGTCAGCACAACAGACTTAGAGCTCCAGGTTCTATCGGTGCTGGTTCAGACCCTTCAAGAGTATTCAAAGGGATGAGAATGGCTGGAAGAATGGGAGGTGAGCAGGTAACTGTTCAAAACCTTCAAGTGTTAAAAGTTGATCAAGAACAAAATCTTTTAGTAGTAAAAGGTGCTGTTCCGGGAGCTAAAAATTCTTATGTAATTATCAGAAAATGGAACTAGTAGTATTAAATACATCAGGAAAAGAGACCGGAAGAAAAGTAACTCTAGACGAAACAGTATTCGGAATTGAGCCAAATCAGCACGCGGTTTACTTAGAGGTTAAACAGTACCTTGCTGCACAAAGACAAGGAACTCATAAAGCAAAAGAAAGAAGCGAAATTACTGCTTCTACTAAAAAGCTTAAGAAGCAAAAAGGATCAGGATCTGCTAGATATGGTGATATTAAATCTCCAACTTTCAGAGGTGGAGGTAGAGTATTCGGACCAAAACCAAGAGACTACAGGTTCAAATTGAACAAAGCTCTTAAGAGATTAGCTAAGAAATCTGTTTTATCTCAGAAAATGAGAGACAACAGCATTAAAGTTTTAGAAGATTTGAGCTTTGGTGCTCCTAAGACTAAAGATTTCATCAATGTATTAAACGCATTGGAACTTAACGGTAAAAAATCTTTATTCGTTCTTCCTGAAGCTAACAAGAATGTGTATTTATCTTCAAGAAACTTGCCTAAAACTAAAGTAATGAACTTCAACGAAATTAGTTCTTACGATTTAGTAAATGCAGGCGAGATCATTTTCTTCGAAGGTGCAGTTGAAAAATTCCAGGAAAATTTAAAGAAATAAGTCATGTCAGTTATTATTAAACCAGTTATTTCAGAAAAGGCTAACTACCTTACAGATTTAAGAGGTACTTATTCTTTCTTAGTTAACCCTAAGGCGAATAAGATCGAGATCAAAAAGGCTGTTGAAGCAGCTTACGGTGTAAAAGTAGCAGACGTTAACACAATGATTTATGCTCCGAAGGTTTCTTCAAAGTACACTAAAAAAGGTCTTCAAGTAGGAAAGACAAACAAATTGAAAAAAGCGGTAATCAAACTTGCTGAAGGTGAGGTTATCGATATTTTTGCTGTAAATTAATTATTAATTATAAATAATAGTAATGTCTGTTAGAAAATTAAAACCTATCACCCCGGGACAGAGATTCAGAATTGTAAACAATTTTGAGGAAATTACTACTAACAAGCCAGAGAAATCTCTGACAGTTGGTATTAAAAAGTCAGGTGGACGTAACCAAACAGGTAAAATGACCATGCGTTACACCGGAGGTGGACACAAAAAGAAATACAGAATTATTGACTTCAAAAGAAACAAAGCAAACGTTGAAGCAACTGTAAAATCTGTAGAATACGATCCAAACAGAACTGCATTTATCGCTTTATTAGAGTATGCTGACGGAGAGAAGAGATATATCATCGCTCCAAACGGTATCAAAGTTGATCAGAAAGTAATTTCTGGTGACAGCGTAGAACCAAATGTAGGGAACGCAATGAAGTTGAAAAACATTCCTTTAGGTACTGTAATTTCTTGTGTTGAAATGAAGCCTGGTCAAGGTGCTATTTTAGCAAGAAGTGCTGGTTCTTCAGCTCAATTAACTTCTAGAGATGGTAAATATGCAATCATCAAGTTGCCTTCAGGAGAATCTAGAATGATCCTTACTGAATGTTATGCAATGATTGGATCAGTTTCCAACTCAGATCACCAATTAACTGTATCAGGTAAGGCTGGTAGAAGCAGATGGTTAGGTAGAAGACCTAGAACAAGAGCGGTTGTAATGAACCCAGTAGATCACCCAATGGGTGGTGGGGAAGGACGTTCTTCAGGAGGTCACCCAAGATCTAGAAACGGTATGCCGTCTAAAGGTTACAAAACTAGAAAGAAAAACAAAGTGTCTAACCGTTACATCGTATCTAAAAGAAAATAATTATGGCAAGATCACTTAAAAAAGGACCGTTCATTCATCATACTTTAGATAAGAAGGTTCAGGCAAATATAGAGTCTGGTAAGAAGACAGTTATCAAAACTTGGTCTAGAGCATCGATGATCTCTCCGGACTTCGTAGGACAAACTATTGCTGTACACAACGGGAAATCTTTTATCCCAGTTTATGTTACAGAAAACATGGTTGGTCACAAGTTAGGCGAATTTTCTCCAACAAGATCTTTCAGAGGTCATGGTGGTAACAAAAACAAAGGAAGCAGATAATCATGGGATCAAGAAAACAAGATAGTTCAATCGCAAGAAAAGAAGCTAACAAAGACGTTGTAAAAGCTTCATTAAATAATTGCCCATCTTCTCCAAGAAAAATGAGATTAGTAGTTGATATCATTAGAGGAGAACAGGTAGATAAAGCTCTTTATATCCTAAAATATTCAAAGAAGGATGCATCTAACAAGTTAGAGAAATTACTTCTTTCTGCTATGGCAAACTGGCAGGCAAAAAACGAAGGTGCTGATATTGAAGAAGCTAACCTTATCGTTAAAGAAATCTTCGTGGATAGTGCAAGACAATTGAAGAGACTAAGACCAGCTCCACAAGGTAGAGGGTATAGAATCAGAAAAAGATCTAACCACGTTACATTAATCTTAGGTAATAAAGAAAATTAATCAAGGTATGGGACAGAAGACAAATCCAATTGGTAATAGATTAGGTATCATCAGAGGATGGGATTCTAACTGGTTTGGTGGAAACGATTATGGAGACAGAATCGCTGAAGACTACAAAATCAGAAGATACCTTGAGGCTAGATTATCTAAAGGTGGTATTTCAAAAATCTATATTGAAAGAACATTAAAATTAGTAACAGTTACAATTACTACTGCTAGACCGGGACTTATCATCGGTAAAGGAGGTCAGGAAGTTGATAAATTGAAGGAAGAATTGAAGAAACTTACAGGTAAGGATATTCAAATCAACATCTTCGAAATCAAAAGACCTGAATTAGATGCTGTACTAGTAGCTGATAGTATTTCTAAGCAAATTGAAAACAGAATTTCTTACAGAAGAGCTGTTAAAATGGCAATGGCAAGTACTATGAGAATGGGTGCTGAAGGTATCAAAGTTCAAATCTCTGGTAGATTGAACGGAGCTGAAATGGCAAGATCAGAATCTTTCAAAGAAGGAAGAATTCCATTGTCAACTTTCAGAGCTGATATCGATTATCACTGGGCAGAAGCTCACACTACTTACGGTAGACTAGGGGTTAAAGTTTGGATCATGAAAGGGGAAGTTTACGGTAAAAGAGAACTTTCTCCACTAGTGGGACAACAGAAAAAAGGAGGTCAGTCAGACAGAGGAAACAGAGGAGGAGACAGAGACAACAGAAGACCTAGAAAAAACAACAACAATAACAATAATAATTAAAATTTTAGATTAGAAATTTTGAATTTTAAATTACCGTTACTTTTTTAAAATTAAAAAAAATCTAAAATCTAAAATCTAAAATCTAAAATTTAGAAATTATGTTACAACCAAAAAGAACCAAATTCCGTAGAGTTCACAAGATGAAGATGAAGGGGAATGCCCAAAGAGGTAGTCAACTTGCTTACGGAACTTTTGGGATCAAAGCAACTGAGGGAGCTTGGATCACTGCAAGACAAATTGAAGCTGCGCGTATTGCTGCGACAAGATATATGAAGAGAGAAGGTCAACTATGGATCAAAATCTTCCCAGATAAGCCAATTACAAAGAAACCAGCGGAAGTACGTATGGGTAAAGGTAAAGGTGCTGTTGAATACTGGGTAGCTGTAGTAAAACCAGGTAAGATTATGTTCGAGATCGGAGGTGTACCTTACGAAATTGCTAAGGAAGCTTTAAGACTTGCTGCACAAAAATTACCAGTAGTTACTAAATTCATCGTTGCTAACGATTTTGTTAAACCTCTATAATCTTTGAATACAATGAAAAAAGCTGATATTAAAAATTTAAGCGCGGGTGATATTCAAACTCAATTAACTGAAGCAAAAGCTCAATATTCTAAATTGAAATTGGCTCATGCAATCAGCCCAATTGAAAACCCGATTCAAATCAGAGATTTGAGAAAAGCAATCGCAAGACTAAACACTGAGTTAACTAACAAACAATAATTTCATTTTACAATGGATAGAAATTTAAGAAAAGAAAGAATCGGAGTGGTTTCCAGCAATAAAATGGAAAAAACTATTGTTGTTAGTGAAACTACAAGAGTAAAGCACCCGATGTACGGTAAATTCGTTTTGAAAACGAAAAAATATACTGCACACGACGAGAACAACGAATGCACAGAAGGTGATACAGTTCTTATCCAAGAAACTAGACCTTTAAGCAAGAGCAAGAGATGGAGATTAGTAAGAATCATTGAAAAAGCTAAGTAATAATGTTACAAACAGAATCAAGATTAAAAGTTGCTGATAACACAGGTGCTAAAGAAGTACTAGTTATTAGAGTTCTGGGAGGAACCAGAAGAAGATATGCTTCAGTTGGTGATAAAATCGTTGTTACGATCAAAGATTCTACACCATCAGGAAACGCAAAAAAAGGTCAGGTATCTAAAGCTGTAGTAGTAAGAACTAAAAAAGCGGTAAGAAGAAAAGATGGTTCATACATCAAATTCGACGACAATGCTTGTGTATTACTAAACGCAGCGGGAGAAATGAGAGGAACACGTGTTTTCGGACCGGTTGCTCGTGAGTTGAGAGACAAAGAATATATGAAAATCATTTCATTAGCTCCTGAAGTACTTTAATTTTTAAAATTTTTAAAAGAAATGTCAAAGTTAAAAATAAAAAGAGGAGATAACGTAATCATTACTACTGGTAAGAAAGATATCAAAGGTAAGACTGGTGAAGTTATTGAAGTGATCAAGAAAGAAGGAAGAGACCCTAGAGTAATTGTTGCAGGACTTAACATCATCAAAAAGCACGTTAAGCCTTCAGCTTCTAATCCTCAAGGAGGAATCGTTGAAAAAGAAGCTTCAATCCATATCTCAAACATAGCTTTAGTTGGTAAAGACGGAAAAGCTATCAAAATCGGTTACAAAATCGAAGGAGATAAGAAAGTAAGAATCAACAAAAAAACGGGTGAAACTTTATAATTTGAATTAACATGGAATTTATAGCAAGACCCAAAAAAATATACAAAGAGACAATTGTTCCTGCAATGATGGAAGAATTCGGGTACAAGTCAATCATGCAAGTACCTAGATTAGAGAAAATCGTTGTATCACAAGGTTTAGGAGACGCTACTGCAGATAAGAAAATTATCGATTATGCTGTAGAAGAACTTACAAACATCACTGGTCAGAAAGCAGTAGGTACAATCTCTAAGAAAGACGAAGCTGCATTCAAACTTAGAAAAGGGATGCCTGTAGGAGCTAAAGTAACTTTAAGAGCTCACAGAATGTATGAGTTCTTAGACAGACTTACTTCTTCTGCTTTACCACGTATCAGAGATTTCTCTGGTATCAAAGCAGATGGTTTCGATGGTAGAGGTAACTACAACTTAGGTATTACTGAGCAAATTATCTTCCCTGAAATCGTAATTGACAAAGTGAAAAAAATCCAAGGGATGGACATCACTTTCGTAACTACTGCGAAAACAGATAAAGAAGCTAAAGCATTATTAACTCACTTCGGTTTACCATTTAAAAAGAACTAAGAAATGGCTAAAGAATCAATGAAAGCGCGTGAGCGCAAAAGAGAAGCACTAGTTGCTAAATACGCTGCTAAAAGACAAGCTCTTAAAGAAGCTGGTGATTACGAAGGACTTCAAAAATTGCCGAAAAATGCTTCTCCTGTAAGATTACACAACAGATGTAAACTAACAGGTAGACCAAGAGGATACATGAGAACGTTTGGTATTTCCAGAGTAACTTTCAGAGAAATGGCTAACAACGGTCTTATCCCAGGTGTAAGAAAAGCTAGTTGGTAATAATTACTAATTAAAAATCGGGACAATTAAGTTGTCGAGATACTAAAGAATAATAATATCAGACCGAAGTTTTCTGAAGTCTGATATTTTTCTCTTCAAGTCTTTTCAAAACTGATTGTTCTTTAACCAATAATTTATAAAAGAAAAATGGTAACAGATCCAATTTCAGATTTCCTAACAAGAGTAAGGAACGCACAAAGCGCAGGCCACAAAGTGGTGGAAATTCCTGCATCGAAAATCAAAAAGGAGATTACTAAGATCCTATTTGATCAAGGGTATATCTTAAACTATAAGTTTGAAGATAACGCTGTTCAAGGAGTGATCAAAATCGCTTTAAAGTACGATAAGCAAACTAACAAACCTGCTATTAAGTCTATCCAAAGAGCTTCAAGACCAGGTTTAAGACAGTACAAAGGTTCTACTGAACTTCCAAGAGTACTAAACGGTTTGGGTATTTCTATCATCTCTACTTCTAAAGGAGTAATGACTGACAAGAAAGCTAGAGAAGAGAAAGTAGGCGGTGAAGTAATCTGCTATGTTTATTAATTTTTAATCAGAGGAAAATGTCAAGAATTGGTAAAGCAATTATAACAATTCCAGCTGGAGTTACAGTCACTGAAAACAACGGTGTAGTAACTGTAAAAGGAGCAAAAGGAGAACTTTCTCAAGAGCTTACAGCAGGAATTACTTTAGAACAAAAAGATGGTGAACTTAATGTTAACAGACCATCTGATTCTAAACAACACAAAGCGCTTCACGGTTTATACAGAGCGTTAATCAACAACATGATTGTTGGTGTAAATACAGGTTTCGAAAAGAAACTAGAACTAGTAGGGGTAGGATATAGAGCTTCACACGCAGGTCAAAAACTTGAGTTAGCTTTAGGATTCTCTCACGGTATCGTATTAGAACTTCCAAGTGAAGTAAAAGTTGATACATTGACTGAAAAAGGTAAAAACCCAATTATTACTTTAACGTCTCACGACAACCAACTTCTAGGAATGGTAGCTGCAAAGATCCGTTCTTTCAGAAAGCCTGAACCATACAAAGGAAAAGGTGTAAGATTCGTAGGAGAAATTGTTAGACGTAAAGCTGGTAAATCTGCTTAATAAATTATAAGTATTATGGCATTAAGTAAATTAGAAAAAAGAATAAGAATTAAAAGAAGAGTAAGAGGGAAAATCTCTGGATCTTCTGAATTGCCAAGATTATCTGTATACAAAAGTAATAAGGAAATTTACGCTCAGTTAATCGACGATAAAAATGGTAAAACTTTAGCATCAGCTTCTTCTAGAGAAAAAGGTGTAGACGCTAAAGGTACTAAGACTGAAATTTCTGCTGCTGTTGGTAAAGCTATCGCTGTTAAAGCTATCGCTGCAGGAATTGAAAGTATTGTATTTGACAGAAACGGTTTCGTATACCACGGTAGAGTAAAAGCTCTAGCGGATGGTGCGAGAGAAGGTGGACTTAAATTCTAATCATTAAATTTCGGAAAATATGTTAGGACTAGATAATATAGAAAGAGTAAAACCGGGAGGATTAGAATTAAAAGATCGTCTCGTAGCTGTTAACAGAGTAACAAAAGTAACTAAAGGAGGTAGAGCTTTCGGATTTTCTGCTATTGTTGTAGTAGGAAATGAAGAAGGTATTATCGGTTTTGGTTTGGGAAAATCTAAAGAGGTTGCTTCTGCAATTGCTAAAGCAGTTGAAGACGCTAAGAAAAACCTTGTTAAAGTTCCAGTAATGAACCACACTATTCCTCACCAAACTACTGCTAGATACGGTGGTGCAGATATCTTCTTAAGACCTGCTTCTCACGGTACAGGACTTATCGCCGGTGGTGCGGTAAGAGCGGTATTGGAATCAGCTGGTATTCACGATATCCTTTCAAAATCTAAAGGATCTTCTAACCCTCACAACGTAGTGAAAGCTACTTTCAAAGCGTTATTAGATATCAGAAGACCTGAAGAGATCGCAAGAATGAGAGGAGTTTCTCTAAGTAAAGTGTTTAACGGTTAATATATAAACAATGGCAACAATTAAAGTAAAGCAAGTAAGAAGCGCTATTGGTAGAACAAAAACCCAAAAGAGAACGCTTGAAGCATTAGGATTAAAAAAACTTCACCAAGTTGTAGAACATGAAGCGACTCCTTCTATCTTAGGAATGATCGCTGCAGTGGGTCACTTACTTGAAGTTCAAAAATAATTTTATAAAAGAGAATTTAAAATGAATTTAAACAATATACAACCAGCAGCAGGTTCTACATTCAATTCAAAAAGAATTGGTAGAGGACAAGGTACTGGAAAAGGAGGTACTTCAACAAAAGGACACAAAGGTCAGAAAGCTAGAGCTGGTTATTCTCAGAAGATCGGTTTCGAAGGTGGACAGATGCCTTTACAAAGAAGATTACCTAAATTCGGATTCAAAAACGTAAACAGAAAAGAGTTTAGAGGAGTTAACCTTGATACTATCCAAATTTTAATCGAGAACAAATCCATCACTGGTGAGATCACGAAAGAAGTTTTAGTAGCAAACGGGATAGTTTCTAAAAACGAATTAGTGAAAATTATGGGTAGAGGAGAATTGAAATCTGCGGTTTCAATCTCTGCTGACAAATTCACTAAATCTGCTGAAGAGCTTATTGCTAAGGCAGGTGGAAAAGCAATTACCTTATAATACTTACTAATGAAAGAATTTATACAAACACTTAAAAATATTTGGAGTCTTAAAGAATTGAGAGATAAAATTCTCTTCACTTTAGGTATTATCCTTGTGTATAGATTCGCATCTTATATCTCACTTCCCGCAATTAATCTTGCAGAGGTGGGAGATCTCTTAGAGCATTATAAAAATCAAGGCGGTAACAAGCAAGGAGCAGGTCTCCTTGGCTTGCTTTCGTCGTTTACGGGGGGGGCTTTCAGCCACGCTTCCGTAATGGCGTTAGGAATCATGCCTTATATTTCTGCTTCTATTATTGTTCAGTTGATGGGGATGGCTATTCCTTATCTTCAGAAGCTTCAGAAAGATGGAGAGTCAGGTAGAAATACATTGAACCAAATTACAAGATGGTTAACGATTGGGGTTTGTCTGGTACAGGCACCTTCTTACTTAACTTCTATTACTCAATTATTCTTACCGTATGCTCAGTTCCAATCTGCATATTTTGTAGAACCAAATTCAATCATGTTCTGGTTACCAAGTATTGTTATCCTGGTAGGTGGTTCAGTGTTTGCAATGTGGTTAGGTGAAAAGATTACCGATAAGGGAATCGGAAATGGTATCTCTATCCTTATTATGGTGGGGATTCTTTCAAGATTACCTGAGGCATTCGTTCAGGAGATGGCCGTGCAGAACGGAAAAGGAGGAATGGGATCTATCATGATCCTTATTGAAGTATTATTCTGGATGTTGGTTGTTCTTTTAGCAGTGATTTTATCAGTGGCTGTTAGAAAAATTCCAATTCAGTATGTAAGCAGGGCTCAAGCAAGAGGAGGTGTAAACAAGAATCTTATGCAGGGCGCAAGACAATGGATTCCATTGAAAGTAAATGCTGCTGGTGTAATGCCGATTATCTTTGCTCAGGCATTGATGTTCGTACCAGGATTATTAACAAAATTCGATGAGTCTAACACTTTTCTTGCAGGTTTCAAGAATGTTTTTAGCTGGCAATACAATGTATTGTTTGCGCTATTAATTATTATCTTCTCGTTTTTCTATACTGCAATTACAATTCCGGTGAACCAAATGGCTGATGATTTGAAGAGAAATGGAGGTTTAGTACCGAAAGTAAGACCCGGAAAAGAGACAGCAGATTACTTAGATGATATTTTATCAAAAATTACCTTGCCAGGTGCAATTTTTTTATCTATCTTTGCAGTCCTTCCAGCAATTGTGCATGGAAGCTTTGTTCAGACAGATGCGTTTGCCCTATTTTTCGGGGGAACGTCACTATTAATTATGGTAGGTGTAATTTTAGATACTGTTCAACAGATTAATACTTATCTGCTGAATCATCATTATGATGGCTTAATGCAGTCTAAACTGTCTAGAACGACTGGATATTAATTTATGGCAAAACAAAAACATATTGAACAAGACGGCGTTATAACGGAAGCACTTTCGAACGCTCAGTTCCGTGTAGAACTAGAGAATGGGCATATACTTATCGCTCATATTTCTGGTAAAATGCGAATGCACTATATTAAACTTTTACCTGGTGATAAGGTGAAACTAGAAATGTCTCCCTATGATTTAACAAAAGGGAGGATCACATTTAGATATTAAAACAAGTAGCCAAATGGAATTCTCATTCCATTTGGCATTTGTAAAAAATAAATACTATCAAAATGAAAGTAAGAGCATCAATTAAAAAAAGAAGCGCTGATTGCAAAATCGTACGCAGAAAAGGTGTACTGTTCGTAATCAACAAGAAGAACCCAAAATTTAAACAAAGACAAGGTTAATTAAATTATGGCGAGAATTGCAGGTATTGATTTACCAAAAAACAAAAGAGGAGTTATCGGTTTAACTTACATCTACGGAGTTGGAAGAAATACTTCTTCTGAAATCCTTAAAGCTGCCGGTATCAGCGAAGACAAAAAAGTCAACGAATGGAATGACGATGAATTGGCTGCCATCAGAACTTATATCTCAGAAAACGTAAAAGTAGAAGGAGAATTAAGATCTGAAGTGCAATTGAACATTAAGAGATTAATGGACATAGGATGCCAACGAGGAATACGTCACAGACTTGGATTACCTTTAAGAGGCCAGAGAACGAAAAACAACTCTAGAACCCGAAAAGGAAAGAGAAAAACTGTTGCTAACAAGAAAAAAGCTAGTAAATAATCGTTAGGAATTATGGCAAAACAAACTAAAGTAGTTAAGAAGAGAAAAGTAAAAGTTGAAGCTATTGGTGAAGCGCATATTCAAGCTTCTTTCAATAACATCATCATTTCTTTAACAAATAAAAACGGAGAGGTTATCTCTTGGGCTTCTGCCGGTAAAATGGGATTCAGAGGTTCTAAAAAGAATACTCCATTTGCTGCTCAGATGGCAGCTGAAAATTGCTCTGCTGTAGCTCACGAAGCTGGTTTAAGAAGAGTAAAGGTGTTTGTGAAAGGTCCAGGTGCAGGTAGAGAATCTGCTATCAGATCTATCCACAATTCAGGAATTGAAGTTAGCGAAATCGTTGATGTGACTCCAATGCCACACAACGGATGTAGACCACCAAAAAGAAGAAGAGTTTAATTTTTAGAATTTACCCATTATGGCAAGATATATTGGACCTAAAACTAAGATTGCTAGAAAGTTTGGTGCTGCAATCTACGGAGATGACAAAAACTTCGAAAAGAGAAAAAACCAACCGCCAGGACAACACGGTCCTAACAAAAGAAGAGGTGCTAAAAAATCAGAATACGCAGTTCAGTTAGCTGAAAAACAAAAAGCTAAATATACTTACGGTATTTTAGAAAGACAGTTTGCTAACTTATTTGAAAAAGCACACAGAAGCAAAGGAGTAACAGGGGAAGTTCTATTACAACTTTGTGAATCAAGATTGGATAACGTTGTATACAGATTAGGTTTTGCTAAAACTAGATCTGGTGCAAGACAATTAGTTTCTCACAGACACATCACTGTGAACGGAGAGATTCTTAATATCCCTTCTTACTTGGTAAAAGCTGGTGATGTAATCGCTGTAAGAGAAAAGTCTAAGTCTCTTGAAGTTGTTACCAATGCATTGGCTTCTAAGTCAAACTATGAGTGGTTACAATTCAACGATGAGAAGAAAGAAGGTACCTTCATTTCTGCTCCTGAAAGAATCCAAATTCCGGAGGACATTAAGGAGAACCTTATCGTCGAACTTTACTCTAAATAATTTTTTAATCAAATTTTTGCTCAACCCAATAATATGGCAATTTTACAATTCATAAAACCCGATAAAGTAATTTTACTTAACTCTGATGAATTTAAAGGTCAATTTGAATTCAGACCTTTAGAACCAGGTTTCGGGCTTACAATCGGTAATGCTTTGAGAAGAGTGTTGCTTTCTTCTCTGGAAGGATACGCTATTTCATCTATCAAAATAGAAGGTGTAGAGCACGAATTTTCAACTATTCCAGGAGTAATCGAAGACGTTACCGAAATTATTCTTAACCTAAAGCAGGTTAGATTAAAAGCTTCAGCAGAAGGCCAGGCTAACGAGCAGGTTGTTGCTAAAGTTTCAGGTCAAACGGTTATTACTGCTGGAGATTTAGGAAAATCGATCAACGGATTCGAGGTTTTAAACCCGGATTTAGTGATTTGTAACCTAAATACTGATGTAACTTTCGAAATTACTTTCAATATTGAAAAAGGTAGAGGATATGTTCCTTCAGAACAAAATAAGTCAAACAACGCACCTGTAGGTACTATTGCTATTGACTCTATTTTCACGCCAATCAAGAAAGTACAGTACAGTATTGAAAATTATCGTGTAGAGCAAAAAACAGACTACGAAAAACTTGTATTAGATATTGAAACTGATGGGTCTATTAGCCCTCAGAATGCTTTAACAGAAGCTTCTAAGATATTAATTTATCACTTCATGTTGTTCTCTGATGAGAGAATCACTTTGGAGACTGAAGCTGTAAAAGCATCTATCCAATATGATGAAGAAACTCTTCACACAAGACAATTACTTAAGTCTAAATTAGCAGATATGGATCTTTCTGTAAGAGCCCTTAACTGTCTGAAAGCGGCTGAAGTGGAAACTCTTGGAGAATTAGTTTCTTACAGTAAGTCTGATTTGATGAAATTCAGAAATTTTGGTAAAAAATCTTTGACAGAACTAGAAGAATTAGTGCATTCAAAAGGTCTTAACTTCGGTTTCGACGTTGCAAAATATAAGTTAGACGCTGATAAATAATTAATAATGAGACACGGTAAAAAATTCAATCACTTAGGAAGAACAGCTTCTCACAGAAGTGCTTTACTTTCTAATATGGCTTGTTCTCTAATTGAGCATAAAAGAATCAACACTACTGTAGCTAAAGCTAAAGCTTTAAGAGTATATGTTGAGCCTCTATTAACAAAAGCAAAAGAAGATACTACACATAACAGAAGAGTAGTATTCTCTTACCTTCAAAATAAATTTGCGGTTGCTGAATTATTCAGAACTGTAGCTCCTAAAATCGCTGAAAGAAACGGTGGTTATACAAGAATCATTAAGACAGGTTTCAGACCAGGTGATGCTGCTGATATGGCTCTTATCGAATTAGTAGATTTCAACGAGCTTTACAACCCTAATGCTGAAGAGAAAAAGACTACAAGAAGAAGCAGAAGATCAACTGCTGCTCCTAAGAAAGCAGAAGTAGCTGATGCTCCTGCAGTAGAAGAAGCTAAAGCTGACACTACTGAAGAGAAAACTGAAGAATAATATTCATTCAGATATCAATGAGAAGCCATCCGAATTTCGGATGGCTTTTTTTGTGATGATAGTTGTTTTCAAATAGTAGACTGGGGAGAATTTTGAGAAGTGTATCTATATCCCTTTAAATAAAAAAACGTCCAAATCATTGGACGTTTTTGATATATTATATCTTTGTTCTCTTCAACGGAATGATATTATTTCCTTGCTCTAGGTGAAGGCTATCTCCCTTTACTCTTGCGGTCATATCATCTTTCTTATAAATTGTTTCATCTCCTTTGGTCTCTTCCTTAGTAAGAACAAATGTTTTTTTATTGCTGGTAATGGTTAGAGTATTTTCTTTCGGATCGTTTTTGAATACTACTTTTACCAATGTTCCATCCATTGCTTTATAGACGAAATCTGTTTTTTCAGTTTTCTGTCCATTAACGTCAACTGTTGATGAACTCTGGGTTACAGAATCAACTTTTCCGTTGTTATCAGTAACCACTGTTTCTGAGCTGTCTGTCTTAATGATACTCTTATTTCCACTTTCACTTTTTTTGCAGCTGATTACAGTTAATGTAAGAACAGCGCTCAGTGCTAAAAGACTTTTTTTCATGATTATATTATTTGATATTCAATATGATTTTTATCCTTTAATTTTACAAAAATCATGCCTTACAATATGATGAATTTTTGCTATTTTTTATACAAATAATTTCTCTTTTTCTTTTAATAATACGAAAACCATCCCCGAGTTTTACTAACGAAATCATTATCAGTACAATGATAGATAGATTTGTTAAAATTTATTAAAAAAATATCACTTTGAAATCAAAAAATAATTAATTTTAATAAGACTAAAAACGAACCATAACCCTAAACTCAATTCCTAAGATTACACAAATGTGTAATTGATTCTCATTTGTTTTCTGTTGAAATTTGTTTCAAATAAAAAAGACATGAGCATTTCCATTGCCATAGTAGAAGACGAAAAGAACTACAACAATGCGTTGAAGAAGGTGATCAATTATCAGCAGGATATGAGAGTCGTTGCACAGTTCTTTGATGGTAACGATGCTTTAAAGAACCTTCCGAATATTTCTCCCAATGTTGTTATGATGGATATCCAGCTACAGGATATGCTGGGCATTGAAATCATTGAAAAGCTTAAAAAAGAAATGCCCGAAACCCAGTTCATCATGTGTACCAGTTTTGAAGATGATGAGAAGATCTTTAATTCTTTAAAAGCCGGTGCAATGGGATATCTTGTTAAGGGAGAAAGTATGGATAAAATTCTCTCGTCAATCAGAGATGTTTATAATGGAGGTGCTCCCATGAGTTTTTCTATTGCCCGAAAAGTGTTGCAGCATTTTGAAAAAAAACTTCCCGAGATTAAAGGTTTGGATGAACTTACAGAACGGGAAAAAGAAATTCTTGAGCTTCTTTCACAGGGACTTCTATACAAAGAAATTGCGGATAAAAGCTGCATCAGTATAGATACAGTGAAAAAACATGTCGGAAATATCTATAGAAAACTTCACGTCAGTAATAAAGTGGAGGCTATTAATAAATTTAACCATTTTAAAAACTAAGAACTATGAGAACAATTAAAATTTTATTTGGAGTATTATTTTTTGTCACCATGACTGGTTGTGAAAAATATTTCTTCTCTGTTTATAAACCACATTTTGAGGATAGTGTACCTCGTAAAGATGAAAGTGCAGGAACCCTTACTTATCAACAGAAAAATCCGACGACTAAAAAAGATTTTGAAATAGATTTTGTAAGCTTTAATGGCTTGATACAGGACAATATTTCAAAGAAGTATTGTAAGTTTTATTATGTACAAGAAAATAATGAATTAAATATTGTTATGACTTTTTCAGAGCTTCAGGGAGAATATGAATATACTGAAGGAGATATATATTATGAATTAGATAATGGTTTTTTTAAAGAAATCACCGATATAGAGAAATTAAAAAATGGTAGAAGCTTTTATAAAGCGAATCTAGGTAAAAGTATGTACACTGAAATGATTGAGTATACAACAAACAATGTTAACTCATATAATTATAATGTGAGTAACCTTATTTATGATGTCACCAAGCTAAAATTTGTTATGATGTTTAAAACAAAGAGTAAGCAAGAATATGCTGTTTTTGCTGTACATCCAGTGAACAAGAATAACTCAATAAATGAGACAAATACATTTGGATATGATGCAGGAACGTTATATCCATAATTATGAATATTCTATTGATTATATATTATATCACATTATTTTTATGCCTGATTAAAGCATTGGGTTTAAAATTGAAGTATAAAAATTCTAGCCAAAATTTCTTTCTTTATTATTTTTTTATAGCATTTATTTTAGAAAGCTATGGCTTATATAAAATAATGATGAATGAATATGATTATTCATTTTTGTTCAATTATTTTTTTTTGTTCAATATTGTTTATTTTTTATTTCAATATAATAAAGAATTTCAGATTAGAATAAAAACTATAGCTAGTATTTCCGCTTCAATAGCTAGTACGATTACAATTTATCTTATCTTTAATAATACTGTTTTCAGTAATAAGATAGGGTTAGTTTTATCCTTCTTTTATATTTTGCTTTCTCTATTATGGTTTTATCAGAAAAATATAAATATTTCAGAAGAAATTTTGACAGAGCTTCCCTTTTTTTGGATTTCTATAGCAATCTTACTTTGGAGTGTTTTCTTTATATTTAGAATAATGCCAATGTATATACTGGATTCATTAGATACCAAGTTTAAAATTCAAATCAATAATATTTTTATGGGAATCAATATTATTACATACTTATTATTATTGATCTCTCTTTTTAAATTTCAAAAATTAAATGAACGGTCTGCCTGAAGAGATTAAAAATACATACATTATTGCTATGGCTTTAATGGGATTTTTTATTGGATTTATTATTTTTTTGATTCTACTTCATAATAAAAAACAAACACTTTTTATTAGAGAGAAGCAGCTCAAAGAAGCAGAATATCAAAACCAGCTTCTCCAAAAAGAACTCCAACAACAAAGATCTATTGAAAAAGAGCGAGAGCGCATTTCCCATGATATGCATGATGATCTCGGAGCAGGAATTTCAGCATTAAAACTCCAGGCAGAATTTTTAAAATATAAAATTGAGGACAATGACCTTCAACATGACATTGACGAATTGTTGAAAACCTCAGATGAAATGAACATCTCCATGCGGGAAATGCTTTGGAGCCTGAACTCAGGAAATGATACGCTAGGAAGCTTTGTTGATTATGCCATCCTTTATACCGGAAATTTTTTAAAGAAAACAAAAATTACCCTTCATTCAGAATGCGAAGATATTATTTCTGATACTCCCATTTCTACAGAACTGAGGCGCAACCTGTTTTTATGCTTGAAAGAGGCGGTTAATAATGTGTATAAGCACAGCCAGGCAACTGCTTTAAAACTTTCCTTTTCGCAGCATAAACATAAATTCTTAATAACTATCGAAGATAACGGAATAGGTATTCCTGATAATCAATCAGAAGGAAATGGACTCCGTAATATGAAACGAAGGATGAAAGAGGCAGAAGGAGAGTGTAAAATCTTACTCAAAAGCTCAGGAACTTGTCTGACTTTTGAAATAATACTCTAGTTATTATCATAAATTTTATAAACAGCACCATTTCTAATGGTGCTGTTTTGCTTGTATAATCACCCTTTTGTGTAATTGACAGATGTGTTTTTTAGAAGGAACTTTGAGGTATAAACTTTAAAAATTACAGCCATGAAAAAAGAAATTAAAATTGTAGCTGATGGAAATGTAACTGTCAATGTAAAAATTACCGGTGTAGTAGGTGCAGGGTATTACTTAGACCTTTTTGAAAAGAAAAGTAACAATGTTATTTTTAGTTACTCGGGTACGAATGTGTATTCTCATGATGATAACAGAGTTCTTCCAAATTCTGCAAAAATGAATTTGGGTAGAGTGCTTATGCTTAACACTACAGTTGTATCTATAGATGATGATACAGATGAAGAAAAGAACTTTAAAATTAGTTTACAGATATTTCAAAATAACAAACTTGTAGATGAGGCAATTATATCAGATAAACTAAAGAAAGAACATAAGAACTTTTTAACAATCGTAAAACTAGTATCATCATGAAAACTTTAATTGTACTTATTTTTATGCTGTTTCCAATGATTGCATTAAGTCAGTTTGCAGAAGATAGTGAATTAGTCAAAAATTATAAATTAAATTTTGCATTACCTGATATCCCTGCTTTTAAAGCATTAGGAACAGAACCGAGCAATATATTAAGACCATCTATAGCACAAGATTTTTCTTTTGTTTCTTCAGAATTTTTCAATGGGAAAAATTTAATTATACCAACATCTTTTGGTCTTGAGATCAGTCCCATTCTACTGATGAAAACAAATGATATGACATTAGGAGAGTTTAGAAAGCATAATGCATTAAAAACATCTCGCTTCTCTTTGGGAACATTTAAGGATTCTCTGAAAACCATGAATATTTCAGTTGGATATAGAATAACAGTTATTAATAAAGGTGATTTAAGAACTGATATTGGTGCTTTAGAAAACTTTCTTGATATGGCGAAGGTTCATGCGGAAAGACGATCCTTTTTAATAAAAAGATATCTTAAAAGTAAAAATTTAATTTTAATTGATATGAATGATGAACAGATTAAAGAAATGGATGAGTATGTTAACAAAAATATAGTTGAATCTGAGGAAGATTTTGAAAAAAGACTAGATGAATTTAAAAAACAGTATAAAAATAACAACTGGAATGCAGAAAAACTTGATTTTGCGGTTGCTTATGTTGGAAAATCTCCTGACTCTTTGCTATCCAATGTTTCATTTAGGAACTTTTCTTTATGGGGGACCTATGCTATACCCATTAAAAAATTTGCACAGATATTATTAGGGGTAAATTATCAATTAAATAATTTTCATGATAAGAACTATAATTCTTTTAGTTTTTCTAATAGGAACTATTTTGGAAGTAATAGAATTAAGGTTTTCGTCGAAGAACAAATTGAGTCTAATAAATATTTAGGAGAAAAAATTAGCCTTCTTCTAAACTGTGGCGCAGAAGTTAACTTGAAAAATGGGTTTTGGATTGATTTAAATGCGGGGCTAGTAAAAAATTATAATAATAATTCATCCGACTTTATATCACAATTAAGGTTTAGGTATACCTTACCAGAATAATTATAACTAAAACTAATAACCATGTATTTAATCGATATTTTAAAGATCATGCTTGTTACCGGGCTTCTGGGAGGAATCGTTAATTACTGCTCGGATGCCAATATAGTAACCGAAACCCAAGTGAAAAAAAGGCCTGTTCTGGAATGTTTACTATTGGGTATTGCAGCAACTCTTATCGTTCCTTTATTTTTAAAAATTGCAGATAGTAAACTCATTGAAAATATCCAGATTCCAGCTGAAAATTTGATTAAAAAAACTAAGGCAGACATTCACTCGTACAATGTGTATAATAGAATAGACAGTACTGGAAAGACAATAAAAATTGATACCATAAAAAATAACAATCCGACTATTAATCAAAAGGAACCTATAAAACAAAGTGAGAAACTGTATGCAGAATCTGCAGCAAGAGATTATCTTTTATGGATCGCTTATTGTATGCTTGCTGCAGCGGCAGGAATGAGATTTATAGATCTGTTAATTAATAAATTTCTGACGCAGGAATATATTAATAAAGTGGAAGAAGCTAAAAATGTTGCTGTGCATGAGAAAGAGAATCTGGAAGGTGAAATCGCAAAAAAAGATGAAAAGAAAATTCAACACATTATAGCAAATGAAAGATTAGAATTTGAAACGCTGCCAGATGAGGCCAACATTGATGGAAAAATAATTCCGGATATGATTTTACCCAAGCTTCCCCCTATAACAAATCCCGATGATCCTCAAAAAGGAAGGTTTGGAGGAAGAGATCACATGAATGGACGTACGCTTTCTGTTAGTTACCGAGACTCAAATATCCCAGGCTTTCTTGATTTGATTATTCGGGTTACAGCAGATCACGAGGAAAATAAACTGAAAGGATACCTGTATTTGTTTCTACATGACTCATTTCCTAAATCTTTAATAAAAATTGAAGCAGAAGGTAAAACGGAAGTTTCTTATGATGTAGTTTCGTATGGCGCCTTTACAGTAGGAGCAATTGTTGATAATGGAGCTACCTATTTAGAATGTGATATCGCAGAATTAAAACATTTCCCGAACGATTTTAGAAACAGATAGATGATGTGAAAAAGGTAAAACACAAATGGCTCTCCAGTATTCTAAGATCTGGGGAGTTTTTTAGTGTAAATCATACTCATTAATTTTTTGATTTAAGAGAAAGAAATTCCCCAGTTTATCATAATATAAATTAACTAAAATTTAACTTGGATTTATCTCAAAAAAATCCCCCGAAATACCCCTAAAAGTTAAATTTTGATTAAATTTGTCTAAACTAAAAAAATAAAAAATGAGTGCAATTTCTTACATAGAAGCAAGACAAATTTTAGATTCCAGAGGTAATCCTACCATTGAAGTGGATGTATTTACAGAAAACGGTGCGATGGGTCGTGCAGCTGTTCCTTCGGGAGCATCTACAGGAGAACATGAAGCTGTAGAATTACGTGACGGAGGTTCAGAATACCAGGGAAAGGGAGTTTTGAAAGCTGTTGAAAATGTAAAAGAAGTAATTGCAGAGAATTTAGTTGGGCAGCCGGTTTTTGAACAAAACTATATCGATCAGATTATGATTGAGCTTGACGGTACACCTAATAAAGGAAATTTAGGAGCTAATGCAATTCTTGGTGTTTCTTTAGCAGTAGCAAGAGCTGCCGCTGCAGAACTGGGAATGCCACTTTATAAATATGTAGGTGGTGTAAATGCAAACACCCTTCCTGTTCCAATGATGAACGTAATCAACGGTGGTTCTCACTCTGATGCCCCTATCGCATTCCAGGAATTTATGATTATGCCGGTAAAAGCTGATTCTTTCTCTCACGCATTGAGAAAAGGAACAGAAATTTTCCACAACCTTAAATCAATCCTTAAAGGAAGAGGTCTTTCTACAGCAGTAGGAGACGAAGGAGGTTTTGCTCCAACTTTCAACGGAACCGAAGATGCTTTGGACACTTTACTTCAAGCAATTGAAAAAGCAGGATATAAGCCTGGTGACGACATTATGTTGGCATTAGATTGTGCTGCTTCGGAATTCTACAAAGACGGAACTTACGATTACAGAAAGTTCGAAGGAGATAAAGGAGCTCACAGATCAAGAGAAGAACAGGTTTCTTATCTTGCTGAATTAGCAGCTAAATATCCTATCATCTCTATCGAAGACGGTATGCAGGAAGATGACTGGGAAGGATGGAAAATGTTAACTGATAAAATCGGTGACAGAGTACAGTTAGTAGGGGATGACTTATTTGTAACTAACGTAGACAGATTATCAAGAGGAGTAAAAGAAGGAATTGCTAACTCAATCCTTGTAAAAGTTAACCAGATTGGTTCTCTTTCTGAAACAATGGCAGCAGTACAGATGGCTCAGAACAATAAGTTCACTTCAGTAATGTCTCACAGATCAGGAGAAACTGAAGATTCTACTATCGCTGATTTAGCAGTAGCAATGAACTGTGGTCAAATTAAAACAGGTTCAGCTTCAAGATCAGACAGAATGGCAAAATACAACCAGTTGTTGAGAATCGAAGAAGCTCTTGGTGAAACTGCAATTTTCCCAGGTTTAGAAGCATTCAAAATTAAAAGATAATTGAATTTATAAATAACGGCAAGCGATAATTTTTGTTTGCCGTATTTTATGGAAAGTGGTATATTTAAAAAAAATAAATAAATAATGTCAGACAACAAAGTAATATTGAATTACGACGGTAATTCATATGAATATCCAATCGTGGATAGTACTATCGGAGACAGAGGGATTGATATTTCAAAATTAAGAGACCAGACAGGTTTAATCACTCTGGATTTAGGTTACAAAAATACAGGAGCTACTATTAGCGACATCACTTACTTAGACGGAGATAAAGGAGAATTATTCTACAGAGGTTATCCAATTGAGCAAATTGCTGAGAAATCTAACTTCACAGAAGTAATGTATCTTTTATTACATGGAGAATTACCTACTCAGGATCAATTTACTTCTTTCGACAACAACATTAAAAAATATAACTTCATCGCAGACGAAATGAAAAAAATCATTGATGTTTTTCCTCGTTCTGCTCACCCTATGGGAGTTCTATCTTCTATGACGTCTGCTTTAACAGCTTTCAATCCAAAAGCGGTTAACGTAAACTCTAAAGAAGAAATGGATCACGCTGCAGAGCTTATGATCGCTAAGTTCTCTCACCTTTGTGCTTGGACTTACAGAAAAACTCAAGGTTTACCATTAAACCACGGTGATAACAACCTAAACTACGTAGAGAACTTCTACAAAATGGCATTCAGATTACCAAACGCAGATTTCGAAATCGATCCGGTAGTTGTAAATGCTTTAGATAAATTATTAATTCTTCACGCTGACCACGAGCAAAACTGTTCTACTTCTACAGTAAGAATGGTAGGTTCTGCTCACACAGGTCTTTTTGCTTCTATCTCTGCTGGGGTATCTGCACTTTGGGGACCACTTCACGGTGGAGCTAACCAGGCTGTAATCGAAATGCTTGAGCTTATCGAGAAAGATGGTGGTGATGTATCTAAATATGTTGCTAAAGCTAAAGATAAAACGGACAACTTCCGTCTAATGGGATTCGGACACAGAGTTTACAAAAACTTCGACCCAAGAGCGAAAATTATCAAGAAAGCTGCTGATGATATCCTTAAGGCATTAGGTATCCAGGATAAAGCTCTAGATATTGCAATGCAGTTAGAAAGAGTAGCTCTTGAAGACGAGTACTTCGTAGAAAGAAAACTATATCCAAACGTAGACTTCTATTCAGGTATTATCTACAGAGCACTAGGAATTCCTACAGAAATGTTCACCGTAATGTTTGCATTAGGAAGACTACCGGGGTGGATCTCTCAGTGGAAAGAAATGAGATTGAAAGGAGACCCAATCGGAAGACCAAGACAGGTTTACCAAGGTGCTCAGGAAAGAAACTACATCGACATCGCAAGCAGATAATATCTGTTTATACCATAAAAGAATCCCAAAGCTTGCTTTGGGATTTTTCATTATGAAATAGGAGGACTGCTGAAAATTTTATTTTAAATGTTCTTTGAAAAAAATAAAATGATGTTCAATAGATTTCTTCCAATATTCTGTATTATGATTTCCTGGTTGAGAAATAAATGTTATTGGGATTTTTAAACTGTTAGCCAGTTTTTTAACTTCGAGTGTAGAAGAATAAAGTATATCATCAGTCCCACAATCTATTAGAAAAGGATTTCCTTTGTTATAAGCTTTTAAAAGACTTGAAATGCTATATTGATTCCATTCTTTTGAAGATGATCCTAATGAGCGTGATAGATCGTTAATTATTCTTGTAGTTTGAAAGAATGATAAACTTGCCTTTGTAAGAATATTTATATCTAAAGAAAATGCACCACTTGTACTGCCAGCAGTATTAAAATACTCCTGATGAAGCAGAAAATAGCGTATGGCTCCATAGCCCCCCATACTCAGTCCGCTTATAAAGATATTTCTGTCATCAATATTAAATTTGGTATGCAGCTTGGGAACAAGCTCTTTAAAAAAGAAATCTTCAGCTTGTGAACCTTTATCATAAGGACTGTTAATATACCATGTCACAAAACCATCAGGACATACAATAATCATTTTATATCGATCGGATAACTTTTGAAGGTCTGTCGTTTGTGACCATTGTCGATAATTTTCACTATATCCATGGAGTAAATACACCAAAGGATATTTTTCCTTTGGCATATAGGTTTTAGGTTTAAAAATTAATACCGTATCGGATTTTGAAAGGAATTCAGATTTAAAAACCCATTTTTCCTGGGCCTTTACTAATGAAATGCTTGTAATTATACTGATTATCAGTATTGTATTCTTTATACTCATTTTTTTGTATTTTAGTGTAAATTTCTGTAAGTCCTTTGTGAGGTACAATAACTAACAAAATTGTGAGTCGTAAAATCTTTGAATTATGAGAAAGGAAAATTCAACCAATGCCATAAATGAAGAGTTTTTGTTTGGGATATGCGAATTAAATTCTGCGGTGAGCATCATCAGCGGACGTTGGAAATCTCAGATTATCTATTCTATATCAGAAGGGAACAACCGGTTTCATTTATTGAAAAAAGAATTAACGAATATTTCAGAACAGGTACTGGGAAGACAGTTAAAAGAACTGGAAACTCATCAACTTATTATAAAGAAGGAAATCCCTGGCAGTATCCCAGCAGGAATTGAGTATATACTTACAAACAAAGGCAAAGATGTGGTTCCGATTCTAAGGAACTTATGTGAGTGGGGGAAAACATACGCTGAAGGAAAAGAGATATTAATTACTACTTTTTTATAGAAAATACAACTGGAACTGAAATTGAATTCAATAATTTATTACATTTACTCTAGTTAGATTAATAAGTTTCGGTAAAGCCAGTTTGTTGATTAAACAGACTGAAATCTGTTACAGTTAATCTGATATTAGTACAATGGAAACAATCATTAGTGTAATTTGCGTAAAAAAATAAAAAACTAGTTGACAATGACTTTTGGGGAACAGATGCTATTTTTCTTCAGTGCAGTAGGAGCATTCAATGGGCTTTTGCTTGGAATTTATCTGTTGTTTATCAAAAAGTTGAAATATCTCCCGGATTTTTTCTTAGGACTTCTTCTATTGATGTTAAGTACAAGAGTAGGGATTTCCGTATGCATTTATTTTTATCCTGATCTGCCCAGAATTATTCCACATTTAGGATTATCTGCCTTATTTTTTACTGGGCCAGCTCTATATTATTACATTAAATCTTCCTTTCAGCAAGATCAGTTTGATTGGAAGAACTGTCAGAAATGGTTTGGAATATTAACCCTTATTCTAGGAATGGTAGGTTTATTATATCTGATCTTCCCCATTACATGGGATCACTACTTTGGTACTTTTATCTATACCGTTTGGTCTGCATTTGTGTTCCTTACGGTTTATCAGTATTATATTTTTATTAAACAGAATCATAAAAGCCAAAACAAATTTGTCTTTCCTGTTCTGGCGAGTAATGTGATTATCTTTTTGACCTATCAGCTGATTTCTACGGGTTGGGTACAGATTTATTGTGCCGGGGGAAGTCTGGTTTTTTCATTTGTTCTGTATGCTAACTTTTTAATTCTATTCAATAAAAAATATCATCAGGTTGCTGTAAAAGAAACCAATAATAGGTATTCTAATAAAAAGATTTCAGAAGAGCAGGCAGATAATTTTGTTTCCAGATTAGAAAGACTCATGGTGACTGAAGAACTCTATAAAAATGCCAATCTTAAATTAAGTGATCTTGCTTCCCGAATGAATATGCCTGCTCATCAGCTTTCCCAACTGCTGAATGATAATTTAGAAAAAAGCTTTTCCATTTACATCAATGAGTACAGAATCAATGAAGCCTGTGAAAAAATAGAAAATGGCTCCTATTTGAAGATTGAAGAGATTGGTTATGAAGTAGGATTTAATTCTAAATCCACTTTCTTTTCAACATTCAAAAAAATCAAGAATACAACACCACTTTTATACAAACAGTCACAAACCTTTGCTGAGCCGGGGTTTCAGAGTTCAAATTTATAATTTCGTACTGCGGAATTTATATTTCAAAACCTTATTTTTAGGTTAAGCCAATACTTTTGACTTCATAAAATTAAAAATTATGATTGTCAAATTATGGCTCCTGTTACTGCTGTTATTCTTATCTTTTTTGGGAAAAGCACAGGATATTGCAAAAAGAAAAGGTGCAGATTCTCTAACTGAGACTAAAACGTCTGCAACATCTATTTCTGAAGTGGTTATTCAGTCCACTTCACGAAAGATAAAGCTTAATGATGGAAATTTGGTAATGGCAGTTTCCGGAAATAAAGACTTTAAAACATCCACCCACCTGCTTGATGTTTTAAGAAAAACAGCAGGAGTCACCATCGATCAGGAAGGAGGAATTTTTATTGGGGGAAGAATATCTCCGGCTATTTTTATAAATGGAAAGGTTACAGTAATGAGTAATCAGGAGCTGCAGGCTTACCTGCTGTCCCTGTCTCCTGAAATGGTAGAATCTATAGAGGTGAATACAAATCCATCTTCAAAATATGATGCAGAATTTAAAGGAATTATTGATATCAGATTAAAAAAGAACACCAATCTCGGTTGGAAAGGGAATTATAATGGAAATCTATACATCAATAAGTTTAATTACAGAGAAAATGCTTTAAATCTGTCATACAATACTGAAAAAGTTACCTATACTATACAGATGGGATTAAATGATGGAATTTCCAGCTATCGGTACAGCGCTTTACAGCGATTGGCTAACACGAATGTCATGCGTACCAATACCAATCAAAAAGATATAGGAAGTGTATATAGTATTCAGGCAGGAGCTGATTTTAGATTAAATGCTAAAAATAGGTTGAGCCTAAATCTGAGAAGTAATTTTAGAAAAAATGACCGTATTCGGACAGGATCATTATTTACCACTAATAAAAGTGAAACAGATGTTATTTTTAATACCGAAAGCTTAAATCCAATAGACTATTCACAGAATAATCTGGGGATGACTACAGACTATTCGTTTCAAAATAAAGGATTTAAATTAACCTTCTTAGGCAATTATCTTGCTGTAAAAAACAAGCAAAAAGATGAATTTATCAATAGAGAGCAGCCATCTTCTGAATTATTATCCTATTGGAAATCTGACCTTTTTAATGAGATTGAAATTTATACTGGACAGGTTGATGCCTCTCAAAAAATGGGAAATGCAGATATAGAAGCAGGATTTAAGTACAGTTATTCACTCACTAACAATAATATCAGATATGATACTTTATCAACGAATAATCAGTTTGTATTTGATCCTTCAAGAAGCAATATTTTCTCTTACAGGGAAAAAATAATGGCGGGTTATATTGCTTACAGACAAAAATTTGGAAAACTTCAGATCAATGCAGGAATAAGAGCTGAAAATACACAGAGTATTTCAGATGCTGTTACTGCTGATTCTATTGTTTCAAGAAATTACCTTGAATGGCTGCCTTCTTTCAGTGCAAGTTATTCTTTTAATAAATCTAATGAACTTTCCTTTTCCTATAGCAGGAGAATTACAAGACCTGTTTTTTCACAACTCAATCCATTTCGTTTTTACTTTAGCCCTTTGAATTATTGGATAGGAAATCCTTATCTGTTACCTTCTTTTACCAGCCAAATTAAAGCAACTTACCGGTATAAAAACTGGATTACAAGTTTCAGCATTGGAAAAGAAAAAGATGTAATGACCCGCTATCCCATATATCATCCAGAAACCAATGTATTGGAATACCTTGGAACCAATCTTCCATATAGGAATTTTGCTGTTCTTGAAACGAGTTTTCCTGTAAAAATTACAAAATGGTGGAATATAACGGGACAGTTCACAGGATATTATAATGATGAATTCAGGCCTTATCTTGATGAAGTTTTTGCACTGGATATCTATAATTATGAAATAAGGCTGAACCAGGTCTTTACTTTACCCAAAGGATATACAGTTAATCTATTTGCAAATTATGAATCCAAAACTGGAAATAGTCTCTACATTATTAAACCACGCTATAGTATCGACCTATCATTTCAGAAATCATGGTTGGATAATAAACTGAATACAAAGTTGGGGTATAATAATATTTTTGATTCCAATGACCAGAGTCTGGAGTTCAGACATAAACAGATTATGGACAACCGTTTGAGGCATTGGTGGGATAGCAGCCGTTTTTTCTTCTCGTTGAGCTATGTTTTTGGGGGATCAAAATATCAGGCACAAGAAATTCTGAGAACAGAAGAAGAAAACAGAGCAAGATAAAAGAAAACCTGCTTGGAGAAGCAGGTTTATTATTTTTATGGGCAAACGCAGTTACCACATGTCCAAATTCTGCAGCTTCCATCATCATTCCACTCACAGCAGTATCTTGGTCTGTTGATACCAATTCCTCCGGTTACTGATTTTTGTTGCTCTCTTCCTAATTTTTGTGCGTTTTTAAGCACTGGATTGTTCTTGTTCATGATTTTGATTTTTTGATGTTAATAGTTAAGTTTTAAACAATATAATTTTATGAAAAATTATATCACTAATATATGAATTTATTTTGTTTTAAAAATAAAATTTTATCATTATAGGTATGAAATATAATAAGTTGTATTGAAATAGATAGTCCCTTCATAATTTTATTAAATAAAAAATGAAATTTATTATAGCTCATGGAATATGAGAAATAAAATTTTTATATTGAAGGGAATAGGTGACAATATAATAAAAAAGCCGTTTCACAAATCGTAGAAACGGCCTTTAAGGTTTTATGGACACATACATCTGTCGCATGTCCAGATGAAACATTTTCCTGTTACGTCATCCCATTCGCAGCATCTTCTGCCGGCGATTGCTCCTCCCATAACTGATTTTTGTTGCTCTCTTCCTAATTTTTGTGCATTTTTCAGCACTGGATTTTTCTTGTTCATGACTTTGTTTTTTTGATGTTAATAGTTAAGTTTTAATCTATATAATTTCGCGAAAATTATATCACAAATGTAGGAAATTACATTATAAAAAAATCTGTTTTTTCATCCTTATGTAGATGAAATATAGTAGGTTGTAGATGTTTTTGTATGCTTTATACTATAGTTTGTTGAATAAGGGGAGTATTTTGCTAAAAGGGGATGTTTGCGAAGACCAAATTTCAGGCATAAAATAATTCAAAAGTTTTCTAGATAGAGACCTTTACTTATATTTGTAGTATTGCATAAATCTTTATGAGACTAAACATTAAAAACGAAACGGGTAGGCTGAGATCAGTAGTTCTAGGCCAGCCTAATTCATTGGGACCGGTTCCCACACTAGAGGAAAGTTATGACGCCAAGTCATATTACTCAATCGAACACAACATTTATCCTAAAGAAGAGGATATCATTAATGAAATGAACGCTTTTGAAGCGGTATTAAAAAAGTATGACGTTGAAGTACTTCGTCCAAGCATCATTCAAGATTACAATCAGGTCTTTTCAAGAGACGTTGCTTTTGTGATTGATGATAAAATGATTATTTCCAACGTAATTGCAGACAGAGCTGACGAACAGGAAGCATATAAAAGTGTTTTCGAGAAAGTTGCCTGGAGAAAGATCATTAATCTTCCGGAAACGGCCCATATCGAAGGCGGAGATGTTATCGTATGGAATGATTTTATTTTCATCGGAACCTGCTTCAGCGAAGATTACAGAAACTATAAAACGGCAAGAACCAACGAGTATGCCATTGAAATTTTAAAAGAATACTTCCCAAAGAAAAGAATCATTGATCTTGAACTGAAGAAAAATGATAAAGTTCCTTTTGAGGGAATCTTACACCTGGATTGTACTTTCAACCCGGTGGGAGAAGATAAATGTATTATCTATAAAAACGGATTTGTAGACGAAAGCGACTACCGTCTAATCATCGATATTTTCGGAGAAGAAAACTGTTTCCATATCAATGATGAAGAAATGTTTGAAATGTTCCCGAACATTTTCTCTATCTCTCCTGATGTTGTGGTTTCCGACAAAACATTTACAAGAATGAACAACCATTTAAGAAACGAATGGGGGATGACTGTAGAAGAAATTCCTTACAGAGAAATCTCTAAAATGGGTGGTCTACTGAGATGTTCTACAATGCCGCTTATAAGAGAGTAGTTGAGTTGTAGCGCTATAGGGTAGGAGAGTAGAGTCTTAGAGTGGGAGAGTCTTAGTACAATTTTTTAATCTTAAATAAGTAATTATGTCAACGATTAAATTTCATCAGGATCTAAAAGTGTATCAAAAATCTTTTGAAGTTGCACAGCAGATTTATGAACTCTCAAAAGCTTTTCCTAAAGAAGAACTCTATTCTCTTGCAGATCAGATACGAAGATCATCAAGATCGGTAACAGCTAATGTAAGTGAAGCTTGGGGAAAAAGAAGGCATGAAAAATCCTTTATTGCTAGACTTACAGACTCTGAAGGCGAGGCCAGGGAAACCCAAACATGGAATCAGTTTGCCTATGCCTGCAACTATTCAATGAAGAGCAATTTAACAATTTGCATAATCAGTATAATCAAATAATAGGGATGTTAGTGAATATGATTAATCAGTCAGAAAAATGGTGTTCATTTTCTTCATTCAATACTGAATAGAAGAATTGATAAGATGTATTGACAACTCTCAAACCCTCACACACTAACACCCTCAAACTTAAAAGAAATGCAAACAACAGATACAGTATTAATGATAGAACCGATTGCTTTCGGTTACAATGCAGAAACTGCAAAAAACAATTATTTTCAGGTAGAACAGACAGGTTCCGATATTCAGTCAAAAGCTTTGGCAGAATTCAATACCTTCGTCGGGAAACTGAGAGAAAAAGGAATCAATGTTATTACTATAAAAGATACATTAGACCCTCATACACCGGATTCTATTTTCCCTAATAACTGGGTAAGTTTCCACAAAGACGGAAAAGTGGTTTTATATCCTATGTTCGCTTCCAACAGAAGGGTGGAAAGAAGAGATGATATTCTTGAAAGCATCAAGGATCAAGGATTTGAGATTACTGAAATTGATGATTGGTCATTTCCTGAAACCCAGGGACATTTCCTGGAAGGAACAGGAAGTATGATTTTCGATCACGATAATAAGATTGCTTACGGATCGGTATCTTTAAGATTAGATGAAAATTTATTCAGAGAATTCTGTGTAAAATATGGTTTCACACCAGTGGTTTTCCATTCTTATCAGACCGTAGGTACAGAAAGACTTCCCATTTATCACACCAATGTAATGATGTGTGTAGCAGATAAATTTGTAGTGATCTGCCTTGATTGTATTGATGATGAGCTGGAAAGAGAAAAAGTAATTGAAACCATCAAGAATTCAGGAAAAGAAATCGTTGAAATTTCTGAAGAGCAAATGCAGCAATTTGCTGGAAATATGCTTCAGGTTCAGAATAAGGACGGAGAAAAATTCCTTGTGATGAGCCAGACTGCCTACCAATCTTTAAATAAGGAACAGGTAGCTGCTATTGAAAAGTATTGTGGAATTATTTATTCTGATTTAAATACGATCGAGGTAAACGGAGGCGGAAGTGCAAGATGTATGCTCGCAGAAGTTTTTCTTCCAAAAAAATAATATATTTACGAAAAAATTAATTGAACCCATTATCAAATAAAGGTTTACATATTCTTCTGACTTTGGAAACAGAGTCAGAAGATTTGTTATTGGACAGCAAAGGTTTTCTTGCTTTTACAGAAAGTATTCTGAAAACCAAAGAAGTAGAAGTTGTAGGAATTACCAATCATGTTTTTGAAAATCAGAGTTTCACATCGGCAGTGTGCCTTAAAGAATCCCATCTCTGTATTCATACATGGCCGGAGTTTAAGCAGCTAACTTTCGACGTTTTTCTTTGTAACTATACTCAAGATAATACTGCAAAAGTAGAGCAGATTGCAGATGAGGTTGTTCAATATTTTAAAGCTAATACCATTCAAAAACACAAAATTTACAGATAAAAATGGATCACATTTGTCCCCATTGCCGGACTAACAACAATGAAATGGCCATAAATTTTGCCATTGAAGAATTTATTTGTAGCCATTGTGATAATCTTATTACCGTAGGACAGTCTGTCCAAAGAAAGATTGTTAAAAAGCCTGTGGAAAATGTTGTGTTGGAAGTTGGACGTAAAGGAATGCTCTATGGTACAGAATACTGGGTGATTAATATTGTTATTAAGAAATACGGCTCAGATACCTTTTGGAGAGAATATTCATTAAAAGACAGTGCCGGAAACAATGTATACCTCAGTGAAAGTGATGGGCATTGGGTTTTTCTTTACCCTGTAGATTTTGCTTTTAAAGAATTCAAATATTATGCTGAAGCAAATGGCAAGAATTACAGATGGTATGAAACCACCCCCTGTACAGTGTATGCTGCTACCGGTTTTTTTGAAGATAAACTACAGTTTGGACTGGCTACTTACAAAGAATATGTAAATGGCACTGAAATGATCTCCCGTGAAGAATATGGGAAATCAGTGCAGTTTTTCAAAGGAAATCATATTTCAAGGTCTGAAATTAAAAAAGCATTTGGCATTACAGATATGCCTTACTGCTCCGGAACCGGAATTGTTCAGCCATTTTATTATAATGTTAAGCAATGTACCAATATTATGGCAATTACGGCCTTACTGATATGTGCTTTGCAGTTGTATGTGGTAACCTCAAGAAGTAATCAGACGGTCTTTGAACAGAACATCAATTTTGCCGATGTTACGGATAAAGAAGTGGTAAGTAAAAGTTTTACTCTTTCAGGCGGATCCGCACCATTAAAAATACATGCATTTTCTGATGTGGATAACTCCTGGGCAAGTATAGGACTCAGTCTTGTGAATGAGAAAACCAACGAAGTGATTTATGCTTCTAAGGATATTGAAAAGTATTCAGGGTATGAAGATGGAGAAAGCTGGAGCGAAGGAAGTCAGTCAGAAGATTTCAACTTATGTGGAATTCCTGCAGGAACTTATCATTTTCTGATATCAGCAGAAAAAGAAGGCGGAACTAAAGATCCGTTTAAATCCGGCTATAGACCTCAGAATGCAGATTTTTCAATTCTTAAAAATAATGAAGGAGGTTTCTCTCTCAAAAATGATAAAGATGAAACAATCAGGACCTATAATGACCTGGAAGTTTTGACAAGTGAAATCATACTGAGGACCGGCCTTCAGAATACTATAAAAGAGACTGGGAAATTAGATTCTATACTTCTCAATATGACTCAGGAGTATGGTGATCCTGTCAATTTTGAGAAAAACCCAGCCGTAAATATTACAGCCACCTGGCTGCCGGTTTCCTTCTGGAATTTTGGGATTGTCCTTGTTTGTCTCATCCTATTTACGGTATTGAGCTATTGGATGAAACGTACTTTCGAATCAGGAAAATGGAGTAATAGTTCTAATTCACCTTATTCAAGCAATTAAACCATGGAAACAATAATCAATTATATCAAAAGCAATTGGCTGTTAGTGGCTATCGGAGGATTTTTTATGGGTTTGTTTGTTTATCTTACATTTTCGGGAAATCAATTCTGCGATTGTGTAAAAACAGAAAAATATCGCGATGGAACTACAAAAAGCCATTCCAGAGCAGGGTTTTACAGATACTATCACAAATAAAAATTAAAAACTATGGACAATATCAATTTCTTACCAATATTAAACTCGGTTCTTTACTCATTTTTAGGAATCGCTATTCTGCTCGTATGCTATTTCATTATTGAAAAGCTTACTCCGGAAAAGACATGGCATGAGATTGCTCAAAATAAAAATATAGCGTTGGCTATTGTATTCGGAGCATTTATTATTGGAATTTCAATGATTATAAGCGCGGCAATTCATGGATAAGAAGAGGATCCCTCTTGAGCTGCTTTTATTATTTTCTGTATTTGTCATTGCGACATGTGGATTGATCTATGAACTGGTGGCGGGAGCATTGGCAAGTTATCTTTTAGGAGACTCTGTAAAGCAGTTTTCTTTTATCATTGGGGTTTACCTGTTTTCTATGGGGGTAGGCTCCTATCTGGCCAAATTCATTAAGGGAAACCTTATTGATAAATTCGTTGAGATTGAAATTCTGGTCGGAATTGTTGGAGGAGTAAGCTCTGTGGTGCTGTTTGTTTTATTCAATACGCTCGCACATTTTGAAAGTGTACTTTACCTTTTTGTTTTTTTTACGGGATGTTTGGTAGGTGTGGAAATTCCGCTACTTATGAACATTCTGAAGGATAGGGTTCAGTTTAAAGATTTAGTTTCAAATGTATTCGCCTTTGACTATATCGGGGCTTTGCTGGCATCTATTCTTTTCCCATTGGTTTTAATTCCGCAGCTGGGAATTGTGAAGACCCCTTTGTTCTTCGGGCTTATTAATATTTCCATTGCTATATTCCTGTGCTTTTATCTTAAGAAAGAATTATCAAAACCTTTCTCATTAAAAATAAAATCAATTGCTGCATTTATTCTGCTGGTTGGTCTTTTCGTCTTTTCAGATAAAATTTTGTCTTATTCAGAAGAGAAACTTTATGGGGAAAATGTTGTTTATACAAAGAGTTCTCCTTACCAAAGGATTGTTTTAACAAGAAATAATCGTGAATTCAGATTGTATCTGAATAATAACCTGCAGTTTTCCTCAACCGATGAGTATCGTTATCACGAGGCATTGGTTCATCCGGCAATGTCCATGGCCAAAAATATTGATAATGTACTGATTCTTGGAGGAGGTGATGGTTTTGCTGTACGTGAAGTCCTGAAATATAAAGAAGTGAAAAAGATTCAGCTTGTTGATCTGGATGGAGAAATGACTGATTTCTTCAAAACCAATGAAACCATGCGAAGACTGAATCAAAGTGCTTTGTCCAATCCAAAGGTGAAAGTTATCAACAAAGACGCTTACATCTGGGTAAAGGAAAACAAAAAGAAATTTGATGTCATCATTATAGACTTTCCGGATCCGTCCAATTACAGCTTAGGAAAACTGTATTCTCTGCAGTTTTATAAAGAGCTTGAAAGACTCACTGCCCCGGATACTAAAATTGTTGTACAAACCACCTCTCCTTATTTTGCTCCGAAATCTTTCTGGTGCATAGAGAAAACCCTTAATCAGATTTTTCCTTTTACTTCGGCATATCATACCTATGTTCCGTCATTTGGGGAATGGGGATTTTCAATGGCTTCCTTTGAACCTGTGAATAATAAGATCTACAGAAGGCTTCCGAACCTAAAATACTACGATTATGATTTCTCAAAAATATCCTACTTCAGCAAAGATATGAAAGTGAATGAGGTAGAAGTTAACCGTCTGGATAACCAGATATTAGTCCGTTATTTCGATGAAGAGTGGGGAAAAGTTCAGTAGAAAAGATTTCCTGAAAACAATAGTGTTGGGTGGATTGATGCTCCCTTTTCTGCAGTATTGCGGAAAGAAGGTAAAATCTTTGTTGTTAAAGATCACAGGAACCAACCATGTTTTGGGGCACAAATTATGGGCAAAGGACTTTCCACAATTTTCTGAAGTTATCCATACCAAGTATCTTGTGGTAGGAGGTGGAATTTCCGGGCTTTCTGCCTGCAGGTTTTTCAGTCAGCATCATGAGGAGGACTATCTTTTGTTGGAAATGGAAGATCATTTAGGTGGAAACTCCTCTAATGGGCAGAACAAATTTTCAAAATTTCCTCTGGGAGCACATTATTTGCCTTTGCCCAATAAAGAAAATAAAGAGATCATCGAATTTCTTACAGAATGTGGTATCTGCCAGGGAACGGAAGAGAATGGAGAGCCTATTCTGGATGAATATCAGATGACTTTTCCACAGCAGGAAAGACTGTTCTATAAAAACTCTTGGCAGAACGATATTGTTCCCCAAAAAGGAATTTCTTCAGAAATACAGAGTGAGCTTGATCGTTTTTTTAAAATGATGGATGGTTTCCGTCAAAAGAAAGATGCTCTTGGTAATTATTGGTTTGCGATTCCGGTTCATGATTCCAGTAGGGAGGATGAGGCTCTAAACCTTGAGAAAACTATTTTTAAAGATTGGCTGCAACAACATGACTTCAAGTCTGAAGAACTTCTTTGGCTATTGGATTATTCCTGTAGAGATGATTACGGTTTAGGTATTGATTATGTTTCTGCCTGGGCTGGAATTCATTATTTTTCAGGAAGAAAAAACAACTGGAGTAAAAAATATAAGGATCAGGTATTCACATGGCCGGAAGGAAATGCGAAATTAACTCATTATCTTTCAAAGTATACGGAGGAAAAAAACTTAACGGATAATTTAGTGTTTAATATTGAGGTTGCTGATAAAGTTGAAGTTTTAAGTTTTGATAATGCTCACAAGAAGACCAGAAAGATTATTGCTGATAAAGTTTTACTGGCTACACCCCAGTTCGTCAATGAAAGAATTTTTAGCAACAGAAAAGCATCATCATTCCATTATGTTCCCTGGTTATTAACAACCATTACTCTAAAAAATGAATTTGGAGGAGATGAAGAACTAGCATGGGATAATGTCATTTACGGATCCTCAGGATTAGGATATATTTTTGATCAGCATCAGAATATCAACCAGATCATGGGTGAAAAAGTGATTACATATTATAAAAGCTTTTCCACAAATGACTGTAAAAAAGCAAGGAAGAAGCTGTATGCCATGAAAGAAACAGAACTTAAAAGTTTAGTTTTAGAAGATCTGAAGAAAGCCCATCCGTTGATTGAAGACTTTATCCTTGAAATGCAGTTTCATAAAATAGGACATGCAATGATTGCTCCCGTTCCGGATCAGATTTTTGGTGAAAATGCAAAAGTGGCAAAAGAACCTATTCATGGAAAAGTATTTTTTGCCCATTCGGATCTTTCAGGAATTTCTATTTTTGAAGAAGCTTTTTATCAGGGAATAAGGGCAGCAGCACAAATGTTTTGAAGCCCTCATGATGGGGATATGATCTCAAGAAAAAACCTTGACAAGGCTGATTGATTTTAAAATAAATAGCTATATACAGATGAAACAACCTTGGATACATAATGCAAAAACAGACTGGTGGTTTATTTTATCTCCACCTTTTTTGGTATTGCTGATTATTTTTCTTTTTCAGAAAGAGATTCAGGGGCTTGAAAATCATTATTCTTTTTATACATGGCTCTTTCTGATTGTTTTTGTAGACGTAGCACATGTCTATTCCACATTATTCAAAACGTATTTCGTAAAAGCCGAAGTACAGAGAAGAAAGCTGTTGTATTTTGGAGTACCACTCATAAGCTGGTGTTTGGGGATTGCTTTGTTTCAGCTGGGAAGTTTGACATTCTGGTCGGTGCTGGCGCTGATAGCTGTTTTTCACTTTATCCGCCAACAGTACGGCTTTATGAGAATCTACGCTCGTTTTGAACCGGATAACTGGAGTAAGAAAATAGATGAGGTTGCGGTGTATGCGGCTACCATTTTTCCAATGTTGTATTGGTTTCAGACTCCGCGTGCCTTTACCTGGTTTGTGAATAATGAATTTGACTGGCTTAAAAACTTACCCGATTATATGGGTCTTATTACGGTTTTATATCTTCTGGTTCTAGTGGTTTGGCTTATAAAAACAATTGTTGAAGCGGTTAAAACCAAGACGATAAATATTCCGAAAACAGCTCTTATTTCCGGAACCTATCTATCATGGTATTTTGGGATCGTGTATTTTAATAATGATTTACTTTTTACCTTCCTGAATGTTGTCTCTCATGGTATTCCTTATATCGCCCTGATCTATATCGGTGAGATCAAACAGAAAGATCACCAGCAGTTAAACCGGATGCAGATATTTAAATCATTTTCAGGGATCTTTTTATTTATAGGAATCATTTTAGGTTTGGCTTTATTGGAAGAACTCCTGTGGGAAACTCTGGTGTGGAATGAACATTTTTCTCTAAACCTGGCTGTTTCTGAAAAACTGCTTCAGTTTTTAGTTCCCTTATTAGTTGTGCCACAGCTTACTCACTATCTTCTTGATGGCTTTATTTGGAGAAAACCCAAAAAAGTTAGCTAACTTTGCCATTATCTTTAAAATCTAAAAATGAGACAATATATTCTCTTATTAGCCATTTTTCTTGGAATAATGGTAGGTGCTCAGCAAAAAACTTTTTGTAATCCTATTAACATTGATTATGGATATACTCCTTTTGAAGTTTTTTCGAAACAGGGAAAACACCGCGCCACGGCGGATCCTGTCATCGTTAACTTTAAGAATAAACTGTTTCTTTTTTCTACCAATCAGGAAGGATACTGGTACAGTGATGATATGCTGGACTGGAAGTTTGTTAAAAGAAAATTTCTCAGAGATAATAAATATATTCATGATCTTAATGCTCCGGCTGTCTGGGCTATGAAAGATACACTCTATGTTTATGGTTCTACATGGGAACAGGATTTTCCAATTTGGAAAAGTACAAATCCAACCAAAGACGACTGGAAGATTGCTGTAGATACTTTAAAAGTAGGAGCATGGGATCCGGCATTCCATTATGATGAAGATAAAAATAAGTTATATCTATATTGGGGTTCAAGTAATGAATGGCCATTACTGGGAACAGAAGTGAAAGTGAAAAATCTTCAGTCTGAAGGTTTCGTAAAACCCATTATCAAACTAAAACCCGAAGATCACGGCTGGGAAAGGTTTGGGGAATACAATGATAATGTTTTTCTTCAGCCTTTTGTAGAAGGAGCATGGATGACGAAACATAACGGGAAATATTATATGCAGTATGGTGCTCCGGCAACAGAGTTCAGTGGATATTCCGATGGAGTCTATGTAAGCAAGAACCCTTTGGAGGGTTTCGAATATCAGCAGCATAATCCATTCTCTTATAAACCGGGAGGTTTTGCAAGAGGAGCAGGTCACGGAGCAACTTTTGAAGACAATTATAAAAACTGGTGGCACGTTTCCACCATCTTTATTTCTACCAAAAATAATTTTGAAAGAAGGCTGGGTATCTGGCCGGCAGGTTTTGATAAAGATGATGTGATGTATTGCAATACAGCTTATGGAGATTATCCTACTTACCTTCCGCAGTATGCACAGGCGAAAGATTTTACAAAAGGTCTTTTTGCCGGATGGATGTTGCTGAATTATAATAAACCGGTTCAGGTTTCATCTACCTTTGGAAGTTATCAGCCCAATTATGCTGTAGATGAAGACATCAAGACCTATTGGAGTGCTAAAACAGGAAATTCCGGAGAGTGGTTCCAGACTGATCTTGGTGAAGTTTCTACAATCAATGCCATTCAGATCAATTATGCGGATCAGGATGCCGAGTTCATGGGCAAAACCTTAGGAAAAATGCACCAGTATAAAATCTATGGCTCCAATGATGGTAAAAAATGGAATGTAATTGTTGATAAAAGTAAGAACACAAAAGATGTTCCTCACGATTATGTTGAGCTTGAGCAGCCCGCAAAAGCCCGTTTCCTGAAAATGGAAAACCTTAAAATGCCTACAGGAAAATTTGCATTAAGTGGTTTCAGAGTGTTTGGGAAAGGAGCTGGAAAACAGCCTGCTAAGGTAGAAGGCTTTGTCCCTTTAAGAGCTGATCCTAAAAAATATGGAGAAAGAAGAAGTATCTGGATGAAATGGCAGCAAAATCCTGAGGCAGACGGCTATGTAATCTATTGGGGAAAATCTCCTGATAAAATGTATGGAAGCATAATGGTGTACGGAAAGAATGAATACTTCTTTACAGGCGCAGACCGAACAGATGCTTATTACTTCCAGATTGAAGCATTCAATTCCAATGGTGTTTCCGCCAGAACAGATGTTGTAAGATCTGAGTAAATCCAATTAAAATAAAATATGCTCACCTAAAATTAAAAGAATAACACGTTTTGATCTATCAGAACGTGTTATTTTTTGTCTATCTTTTCAAGAAAAGCTTCAATCTTATCAACAAGAAAAGTATTGTTTGGTAATTTATCCCAATCCAAATGACCTCCACTGAACTCATAAGATTCATGAAAAACATTGTTTTTACTCAAAACAGAATCCAGAATCTTATTTTGACTTAAAGGAACCACGCGGTCTGTTTTTCCATAGTAAGCAAGAGTGGGGGATGAGGTCGTATTAATCCAATGTACAGGACTTGCAAAGTTGCCTGCTGCGGTTGTTGTTGGCAGTATTTTAGGATCAATCAGGTGCTTTTCTATAAAAGAATATTCTTCATAGCTCTTGAAACCTTCATCTGAAAGGTCAGCAGGACCTACAATATTGATCACTGCCTTCACGTTTTTATCAGCATCAAAATGATAAGCATAAAGCATAGATAAATGCCCGCCGGCACTATTCCCCATAAGAATTAACCTAGGTTTATAGTTGAGTCTCTTTTTCAGATAAACAATAACATTTTTAATATCATCCGTCTGATTGGGAATAGCATATTGTATAGTGGAAGCCAATCTATAATTCATATTGATAAAAATGTGATCCGGAAATCTTTGCATCATAGAAAGGGTAAAGAAGGTAAGCTGGGATTTATTCCCGCCGCGCCAGCCACCACCATGAATAATAACAAAGACTTCTTCTTCTCCGGATAATTTTTTATTGGGAATATAAAGATCCATAACCTGTTCCGGACTATTTCCATAATGAAGATTTTCCTCTTTATTAAAGCTGATATTATTTCCAAGATGGATCCTGCTTTCTTTACAGGCTGTCAATAACAGAAAGATAAAGCAGATGATAAATACTAACCCTTTTTTCATATAATTAAAGATAAAAAACCTGCTGAAAAATCAACAGGTTCGTGTACAAAATAATTTGATTGAATATGAAGAAAGATAGTTTTATCTTGTTCTGCTTTTGATAGAATCTGAAGCTCCTTCAATATCCCTTACCTTTTTCAGTTTTTTATTCCCGAAATTGTAAGTAAGGCTTACTGTTAAACTTCTTGGGTACTGATTCTGGTGGATATAGTTATAATTTCCATTGGATTGATAATCATCAATTTCCACAATATTGGTTCTCAAAACATCATTTACATTCAGAGCAAAGGTCCAGTCGTTCCAGTTTTTCTTGATACTAAGATCTAAACTTGATAAACTTCGCAGCCTACCCAGCTCTATCTGTTGTTTGTCTATGTAGAAAAAGTTTACCCCAAGGAACCATGTTTTAGCCTTATCAAGACGAATGGTATTATTGGTTTGAATTAAAAGACTAGTAGTGTTTATGTTATTGACATAGACAAAATCAGTGCCGTCCTCAGCTTTAAATCTGTCTCCTGTGGTAGGATCTATATCAAGACTTCCGTTGTTTCTGTTATGCTGAACTCCGATGCTGAAGTTTGTAGTCCAATATTGTTTAAAAAATGATTTTTGAATTCCCACCATGGCAGACATTTCCTGTTTATCTCCAAAATTCGTTCTGATATATCGTAAGGCAAGATTTTTTTCTGTTGTCCCATCAGGGTGGGTTGGGTAGCCCTGTAAAGGAACCTGAGTGATCGCATCTTTAATGTAAGACTGGTTTAAAACTACAAAATAGGAATTCTTATACATATACATCAGCTCCTGGTTATACGTAGAGGAAGCTTTAACAAAAGGATTATTTTGGGTATAATTGTCATCAGTAAGTTTATTCTTTACAGGATTTATTTCCCAAAAACTAGGTCTTCTCATTCTGCTTGAGAATGAATATGAGATATTGTTTTTATCATTAATCGTATAGTTAATGCTTAAATAAGGCAGAAAATTATTGTAGTTTCTTTCAATCCTTTTAAGAGCTTCTGCTCCTTCTGGCGGATTATCCGAAGTTCCTAAACTATTGGTGATCTCATATCTTGCTCCAACTTTTCCAGAGAATTTTTCTGAAAATTTCTTTTCCACGGTCAGATAAAAACCATAGATGTTTTCATCATAGACAAAATGGTTGGGAGCCGATTTTGTTGGCTCTGCAGGATCAATAAAATAAGTGTCGCTTTTAGTATCGTTATCTGTTTTGGTCTTATTATAATTTCCTCCCACAGAAATAGTCAGATCATTCTTGAATTTCTGAATATAATCTACCATTCCGGAGAAATTATTGATGACCTGTGGCAGATCCTGAATCAATTGTGTACTCCATCCTAATACTTCTCTATTGATATTAGAGTTGTACGTCATATTATTGATATACTGAAATTTTTTATAGTTCAGATAAGATGCATTTACATTCAATTTACTCCCTAAAGAATCTGTTTTTAATTCGTAATTTAAGTTCAGTGAGTTATTGTAATTCCTCGCATCCTCTTTGTTTTTAGACCAGGTATATTTGGGGTCTTTTTGGGGAGTAATAATCGTATTGAAAAGATTGACCGTAGAATTATAACTTTTATTGGCCCATGTATTCCAGGATAATGCTAAGTTGCTCTTATCATTTAATTGATAGTCTATATTCAGATAGCCCCCAATGTTTTTATTTGGATCATCAATATCACCAGTAGATTCATTGGATGAACTATCACTACTGTTTTTCAGAGTGTAGGTTTGGGCTTCAATATTTTCACCGCCACTAAGGCTGGCGCTTATTCCCAGTTTATCTTTTCTGTAATTAGCCGAAAAGCTTGCTTGGCTGCCATTATATTTACCTTGGGTATTAGAGAATCTCATGTTTCCGTTAAGACCATCGCTCATTTTCTTCTTTAAAACAATGTTGATGATCCCGTCCGAAGATTCCACCTGATATTCACTTCCGGGAACCGTAATCACCTCAATTTTCTGAATGTTTTCTGCCGGGGTGTTTTTCAGAAACTGAGCCAATGATTCTGCATCCATATTGGATTTTCGTCCGTTGATGTAGATTAATACATTATTTTTTCCTGCAATCTTTAATGTTTTATCATCCGTGGAAGACAATAAGGGAGTCTGTTTCAGGATATCGAAAGTTGTATTCCCTTTCGCTATAGGAGAAGATGCAACATCATATACCAGACGGTCACTTTGTTTTTTGAAAACCTGTTTAGTGATGGTAACACCTTCTATATTTTTAGTTTTTGTCGAGTCAGATTTCTTTTCCTGAGCAAAAGCACAGGTTCCGAATATGACGGCTATTGACAAAAGTATACGTTTCATGTTTGTTTTTTTTAAGGGTAGTTAAGAGAGATAAGTTTTTATAGATTAGGTTCTTGATTTTACAGCATCATTCGCTGATTTCATTTCCCTTGCTTTTTTCAGTTTCTGATTTCCGAAATTGTAGGTTACTCCAATACTTATTAATCGAGGATAACTGAAGTTGGTTATATTATTGTATTTTCCATTAGGCTGTACCCCATTAACTCTGTAGAAACTCTGATTAAATATGTCATTACCTTCTGCAAGGATCGTCCAGTCACCAATAATTTTCTTCACACTGATATCAAAGCTTTGTCTTACCCCTATTGTTCCGCCTTCCATGGCTACTTTGCTTCCGAAATAATAATTAACTCCTAAAAACCAGTCTTTTTTAGAAGAAAGACGAATGATATTGTTAAGGGTTACAGACATATTATAGTTTTTAACATCTACGATATAAGGTTCCAGTTCTTCCGACTCATATGGACCCAGTTGAGAAGTGGGATCTTGCCATACTCCGCCCGTATAAGTATTATATGCGAGATTTACAGAATAGTTGGTTGTCCAGATCTCTTTAAACCAGGATTTGTTCATCCCAAGTGTTAAACCTATTTCTCTGTTCTTCCCATAATTGGTTCTGATGTATCTCAGGAATCTTATTTTGTCCATAAGCATATTACCTGCTGCATCGTATACGTAATTACCATTTTCATCCTTTTGTGGAGTGGTTAAAATTCCCTGTAAAGGAAGCAGGTCAGAAGCTGCGGCATCGTCTACCATTGTATAACTAAGATTGGCATAGAATGCATTTTTGTACATATAGTTCAACTCTTGATTATAAAACTTAGCAGCAAGCACAAATGGATTATTCTGAGTATAATTGGTTGGAGTGAAATATGTTCTGGATGGATTCAGTTCCCAGAATCTCGGCCTTCTGATTCTGCTGGAGAAAGTGTAACTTAAATTGTGATCAGAATTGATAGCATAATTTAAATTCAGATAAGGAAGCAGATTATTATAATTTCTTTCAAATCCTGTTTTTCCAAGGATATCTCCTGTACTTCTTGTCATTTCATAACGGGCTCCAATTTTTCCGGATAACTTTTCAGTCAGCTTTCTTTCATAGTTCAGATAAATACCTAAAATATTTTCTTTGTAAATGAAATGATTGGTTTGTTTTGGATCCATTACAAATTCACCACCTATTAATTTATCCTGTTGAGTATCATTATCTGTATTAGTGTAATTATAACTTATTCCCATTAACCATGTTGCTCCTTTAGCTGTTTTTTTCAGGAAGTCTATATTAGCAGCATAATTGTTGATGATTTGCGGTACAGACTGTTGTAAAGCAGAGTATCTCTTTTTATACTCTTCAGTTGAAGGATCAATACCCAATGGGATGCTTTCATTAAAGCTTACTTTATCCCTGTTAAACCATAAATAGGAAACATTAGAAGTAAGTTTACTGCCTATAGAATCTGTTTTTATTTCATAATTTAAATTGAAAGAGTGATTTCTTGTCTGGGCATTTTCATGATTCACTGTTCTGTCGGATAATTGTCCGTTTTGCCAGTTCGTCATATCCAGAATAGAATTGAAACTTTTATTATATCTCATGTTATAAGAAAGTCCCAGACTTTGTTTTTTGTTGATCTCGTAATCAACATTAAATCCACCACCGAAGTTTTTATTAGGATCATCATTAGTCCCATAAGACTCATTTCTGAAGGTTGGGTCTCCGTTAGAAAGCGTATATCTTTGTCTTTCCGTCCAGCTTCCCATTCTGAAATTAGAATTTCCTGACCATTTTCCCTGTCTGAAGTTAAAAGATCCTCCTGCATTAGGATTGTTGTAATAAGCCTGCTCGTTCTGCATTTTCAAAGTTCCATTGTAGCCATTATTTTTGTTCTTCTTCATTACAATATTGATAACCCCTTCCTTAGATTCCACCTGAAACTCACTTCCGGGAACCGTAATCACCTCAATTTTTTGGATATCTTCTGATGGAGTAGACTTTAGCATTTCAATTAATGCCTCAGCATCCATGTTGCTTTTTTTATTGTTGATGTAAATAATTGCATCAGATTTTCCAAGAATCTTCAATGTTTTACCATCAATGCTGGAAATCATAGGAGTTTGCTTCAAAAGGTTAAAAGTATTGGTGCCTTTAGCAATAGGAGATGCGGCTACATCGTAAACAAGACGGTCTCCCTGTTTTTTGAAAACCTGTTTCTTGATATTAACGGACTCAATAGCATTTACTTTCAAACTATCTTTTTTCTGCTGGGCGGCAACAAGCCCGCTGAAGAATAGAGCTGCAATGAGAATTTGAGTTTTCATGATTATTATTTTTTAATTAATAGCTTGTATGGTTTGTTATTTAACATTACAAAGATATATAATAAATATAGTATCATGCAATACAAAGTACTGAAAAATAATTGTAAACAATTTTAACTTGCTGATTTTCAGCTATTAAATTTTTTATTTAAAAAATGATTGCTTGATCTTTCTGTATAATAAGACAACTGTAACAATAAATTTGTTACAGCAAAACATGAAATTTTATGAAAAATAATTTTATTCTCTGTCGAATTTAGCTAGTTTTTTATCCACCCATACCGTAGCAAAGGGGAAAAATGCAGCTAATAGGGCGAACACAAAATCTTCATCGTCCCAATTGTAAATTTTTCTTGCAGGAATGCAAAGTAAAAGATAAACCGTAAAAAATAATCCATGTAAACTGCCCACAACGCTGATGAAAATAATAGAATACAAATTTTCATCATACCGAATCCAGATCATAGCAATACAATACAATAAAATACATGAAATGGCCTCTGCAAGGCAAATCTGTTTAAACCATTTGATAAGCCTTTCCTGGGAATATTTTGAGAAAAATTTTTCGATGAAGTCCATTTCTTGTATGATAAGTAGAGCGTTAAAAGCTAAGATATTTTAGGTTCTAATTTCTAACCTCTGATTTTTAGTTTTGCAAAATTACTTATAAAAATTACTACCATCCAAATATTCAAAAACTTCAGGTGGCAACATAGGTCTTACATTCTTACCGTCTTTTATCATATTACGAATTTCAGTAGCAGAAAGTTCTATCACTGGAGCTTTTATCATAGAGATATTCTCATGCTGAAGATACTCAGAATCTTTCTTTTCTCCTTCAAATACCCTTGGGTAAACAATGATATGATGATTTTTAATCAGGGCATCAGCATTTTTCCATTTGTTAAGGCTATCCAGATTGTCTTCTCCCATAATCAGGCTGAAAGAGTAGTCCGGATACTTCTCATGAAGATAAGTAAGGGTATCAATAGTATAACTTGGCTTCGGAAGAGAAAACTCTACATTGGAAGCACGCATATTCGGATAGTTTTTCACTGCTAGTTGTACCATATCCAACCTGTTGTGGTCTTTTAGCAACGACTTTTTATCCTTAAACGGATTTTGAGGACTCACTACAAACCATAGTTCATCCATATCCGTATTTTCCAGAATATAATTAGCTAAAATAAGATGTCCGATATGGATCGGGTTAAAAGATCCGAAGAATAGACCAATTTTTTTCATATTTGTTGATAGCAGGCAGCAGATAATAAGTAATAGCTATTATCTAATCCCTAAACTTTACATCTTTTATATTGAGATAATGAGTCACATTGCCTTTCCAGTGATTTTCTTCCAGAGTAAAAGCAAGATCAAAACTTTTATTTTTAAAATCCTCTACAAACTGCCCTAGTTTGAAACCAACACATTCAATATTTCTTCCTGTAGCTTCCTGTTTAATGTAAAACTTCAGGTGATTATTATCTTTACCCATTGTTTTTACATAACCCGAAAGTTTCTGGTCGGTTAGGGTGAAGATAGGCTTCATATTATGAGGCCCGAAAGGGGCCAGTTTTCTGTGAAAATTGATGAACTCTCTGTTGATATCATCAACCTCGATTTCTGAATCAATCGTAATGGAAGGTTCCTTTTGATGGTCCTGAATTTTTTCAGAAACAATTTTTTCAAACTTTATTTTGAACGCTTCAAATTTTTCCTTCTCCATAGAAAGTCCTGCTGCTGCATGATGCCCTCCGAATTTAAGGAAATATTCAGAACACAAATCCAGGGCTTCATGAACATCAAAATCTGAAACAGATCTTGCGGAAGCTACCATTTCACCGTTATTTCCGTCTGTAAATACCAGGGTAGGTTTATAATACGTTTCAATAAGTCTTGAAGCTACAATTCCGATTACCCCTTTGTTCCACTCAGGATGATAAACAATCGTGGTATGTTTCGTTTCCTGCTGAGATTCTATGATCTGGTTCAAAGCAGAAAGAGTAGAGTTCATATCCAGTTCGCGTCTTTCATCGTTGAGGTTCATAATGTCACTCACGATCTGGTTGGCATGTTTCAGATTTTCAGAAACCATAAGCTCTACAGCGGCTTTTCCATGGGAAATTCTTCCGGCAGCATTTATTTTAGGAGCAATTTCAAAAACAATATTTGAAATTTCAAAATGCGACAGTTTATCCTCAGGAATTAATAATCTTAGTCCAAGATTTCTTGTTTTTCTAAGGGTTTTCAATCCCATTTTTGCAAGAACCCTGTTTTCTCCGGTCATTGAAACAATATCGGCGGCGATGGAGATCGCCAAAAGATCTGTGAGTTCAAATAACTCAGCATCCGGAAGTTTATAGATGGTATTCAGACCCTGACAAAGCTTAAAGCCTACGCCACATCCGGAAAGTTCCTTGAATGGATATCGGCAGTCACTTCTTTTAGGATCAAGTACTGCTGCAGCATTAGGAATCTCTTCACCGGGAAGGTGGTGATCGCAGATAATAAAATCTATTTCCAGACTGGAGGCATAATTAATCATATCAAGAGCCTTAATTCCGCAGTCCAGAGCAATGATTAATGAAAAACCATTCTCTTTGGCAAAATCAATTCCCTCTGTAGAAATTCCGTATCCTTCAGAATTTCTGTCCGGAATATAATAATCCAGATATTTTTTCTCAACAATTTTGCTGAGGTAAAGGTACATCAAAGCAACTGCTGTAGTTCCATCCACATCATAATCACCATATACCAATATTTTTTCGCCATTTTCAATTGCAGTGGCAATACGCTCTACAGCTTTTTGCATATCTGCCATTAAAAATGGACTGTGTATATCATTAAGGTTTGGTTTGAAAAATTCTCTCGCCTTCTGATAATTGTCAATTCCTCTTAGAACGAGAAGTTTAGATTCAAAAGTACCAAAACCAAGTGACGAACTTAGTCCGTCCACAACTTCCTCATCGGGTTCGGGCTTGTAAATCCATTTTTGACTCATGTTCACAAAAATAAGGAAAAAAAATAGCATTTTGATTGGATAGGGAACGAAGTTTTGACTTAATAATTGTTAAAAATTGATTACCTTCGTCCTCCAAATTTAAATGACTATGAAAAAAATTATCATATGCCTTACTTTTTTAGGCGCAATGAACTCGATGAATGCACAATTTAATCTCGGAAAAGCTGCCGGGGTTGTTACAAAGGGTGCAAAAGCTTTAACGTTTACGAACGAAGATGCCATTAAATTATCCAAAGAATCTGTAGACTGGATGGATAAAAACAATCCTGTAGCAGGGCCAAAAGATCCTTATACAGTAAGATTGAATAAACTGTTTGGAAAACACAAATCACAAGACGGCCTGAACCTGAATTATAAAGTATATAAAGTAAAAGACATCAATGCTTTTGCTTGTGCAGATGGAAGTGTTCGTGTATTTTCGTCTCTGATGGATATTATGACAGACAACGAATTATTGGCTGTAATTGGTCATGAAATTGGTCACGTTAAAAATCAAGATACAAAAGATGCCATGAAATCTGCTTATTTAAAAGCAGCAGCATTAGATGCAGCTTCATCAGCATCTGGTACGGTAGCCACTCTTAATGACAGTCAGATAGGGAAAATGGCCAATGCATTTTTAGATGCTTCTCATAGCAAAAAACAGGAATCTGAAGCAGATACTTATTCTTATGATTTTATGAAAGCTAACAAATATGACGTAGTAGGTTCTTACACCGCTTTCAAGAAATTAGCTTTATTATCGGAAGGAAATACACAATCTGGTTTTGAAAAAATGTTCAACTCTCATCCTGACAGTGAAAAAAGAGCTCAGGCAATCAAAAAGAGAGCCGAAAAAGACGGATTATGGAAAGATCCGGGAACGGTAGCTATTCCCACAACAAAACTTACAAAATAATTATTTTATTTATTGTTTAAACAAAAATACCTCAAAGCAATGCTTTGAGGTATTTTTATATTTGTTGAATGTATCAGACTAAGAATACATTTTTTCTCTTAATTCCTTTACTTTTTTATCAGCAAGGTATTCGTCATAAGTCATTTCTCTGTCAATAATTCCGTTTGGAGTCAGTTCAATGATTCTGTTACAGACAGTTGACAACATTTCGTGGTCATGAGATGCCAATAAAAGATTTCCCTTGAAGTTAGACAATGAGTTGTTCAAAGTCGTGATACTTTCAAGGTCTAAGTGGTTGGTAGGTTCATCTAATAAAAGAACGTTAGCTTTCTGAAGCATCATTCTGCTGAACATACATCTCATTTTTTCACCCCCTGAAAGTACTTTACAAGATTTCAACGCTTCATCACCAGAGAAAAGCATTCTTCCTAGGAATCCTCTTACGAACTCTTCGTGACGCTCCTCATCATTTTTAGTGAATTGTCTCAACCAATCAACCAGGCTTAAATCTTCCTGGAAGAAATTGGTGTTATCTAAAGGCATGTGAGATTGGTTCGTAGTAACTCCCCAAGCAACAGTTCCTTTGTCTGCCTCAACATTTCCAGCAAGAATTTCGAAAAATTCAGTGATTGCTAAAGAGTTTTTAGAAAGTACTGCTACTTTGTCTCCTTTTTTAAGGTTTAAATCAATATTAGAGAATAATAATTCTCCGTCTTTTGTTTTTTCAAGACCTTTTACATCAAGGATCTGATCCCCAGCTTCTCTTTCCATTTCAAAAATGATGGCAGGGTATCTTCTTGAAGAAGGCTTAATGTCGTCAATATTTAATTTGTCGATCATTTTCTTTCTTGCAGTAGCCTGTTTAGCCTTAGCAACGTTAGAACTGAATCTAGCGATGAAGTCCTGAAGTTCTTTTTTCTTCTCTTCAGCTTTCTTGTTAGCCTGAGCTCTTTGTCTTGTTGCTAACTGAGATGCTTGGTACCAGAAAGAGTAGTTACCGGTATAAAGGTTAAGTTTAGCGTAATCTAAATCTCCAATATGTGTACAAACCGTATCCAAGAAGTGACGGTCGTGAGATACTACGATTACAGTATTCTCATAATCAGCAAGGAAATCTTCAAGCCAAGATATTGTATCAATATCAAGGTCATTGGTAGGCTCATCCAGGATTAGCACATCAGGATTTCCGAAAAGTGCCTGAGCTAAAAGAACCTTTACTTTGTCCTTGTTCTCAAGTTCACTCATCATTTGCCAGTGCATATCATCTTTGATTCCTACATTGGAAAGCATGGTCTGTGCATCAGATTCTGCAGTCCATCCACCCATTTCATCATAGATTACACCTAGCTCCCCAGCTTTAATTCCATCTGCGTCAGAGAAATCTTCTTTTGCGTATAACGCATCCATTTCCTCCTTTATCTCAAATAATTTTTTATTACCTCTTAGTACAGCTTCAAGAACAGTATACTGATCAAAAGCAAAGTGATCCTGTTCCAAAACTGACATTCTCTTCCCTGGTTCCAGAGATACGTTACCTGTTGTAGGATCCTGCTTTCCTGTTAATATTTTAAGGAATGTAGACTTTCCCGCCCCGTTTGCTCCGATGATTCCGTAGCAGTTTCCTTTGGTAAACATAATATTTACCTCGTCAAAAAGAACTCTTTTCCCGAATTGTAAAGATAAGTTAGATACTGTTAACATATAGTTTTGTAAATTTGGCGCAAAAATACAAAAAGAATTTGGGTATTTTGTAATAATATAATAGTCAAGTTTTTAAATGTATGATATTTTTTATATATTTCATTAACGAAATTTTAAAATGATGAAGATTGAAAAAACAGTTAGTATATTAAATAGAAGAGCCCGCTTTGAATATGAAATTCTTGAAGAATATGAAGCCGGAATGGTTTTGACAGGTACAGAAATAAAATCTTTACGTTCTTCTAAGGCATCTATCACAGAATCGTTCTGTCAGTTTATTGATGGGGAGTTATACATCATCAACATGATGATTGATGAGTATAAATTGGGAACTTTTTACAATCATAAAACAAAAAGGGAACGGAAATTGCTCTTGCACAAAAAAGAATTGCAGAAACTTGAAAAAAAGTTAAAGGATGCAGGAAATACGATTATACCTTTGAAATTATATATCACTGATCGAGGGAAAGCAAAGGTGCTGATAGCGCTGGGTAGAGGGAAAAAGCTTTTTGATAAAAGAGAGGCCATTAAAGATAGAGAAAATAAGCGGAACCTGGACAGAATATTAAAGAAAAGTTAAAAATCATTTGAAAAACTTTGTATATAAAGAAAAATTATATTTATTTTGCATTATCAATTATTTAATCATTTAATTCTATGAAAAATCTAAAATTAGGAATTTCAGCATTGGCGCTTACCGTTGCCTCTACTGTTTTCGCACAGACTACCAACAATCCGTGGTTAATCGGAGTTGGTGCTCACGCAGAAAACCATGTAGCTGCACGTGCAGGTTTCAGTAATACGTTCTCTGCGAAAAATTTAACAAAGAATCTGTTCAATATGAACAGCTATTCTATTACACCTCCATTATCTAAGTTAACAGTTGCTAGAAACGTTGGTAAAGGTTTAGTTATTGACTGGCAAACTTCTGTTGGAAATGTTGAAAACAAAAGATTCAACATGGGGAAAGAATTTTTCTTGATGACAGGTATTGGTTTCCAGGCTAAAGCTGCGGGTCTTTTATGGAACGAAGAATCTTGGTTCGATCCATATTTAAGAGTTGGTGCTAACTACCTAAGACATGACTATACAGGGCAATCTTTCCCTAAAAATGGTCTTGATGCTAACGGTAATGTATTAGATGCTAACGTACTAAACGGAAAAGATGGTAACGAGAATGGTAAAGCTAATCACTTTGCTGTATCTACAGGTGCTGGTGCTAACTTTTGGGTAACTAAAAACTTCGGTCTTGGTATCCAAGGAGATTACGTATCAACTCCAGGTGATAAGTCTACTGTTGCTAACTTCTGGCAAGCTTCTGCTTCTATCTTATTCAGATTCGGAAACAGAGATAGAGATAAGGATGGTATCCTAGATAAAGACGATCTTTGTCCAGATACTCCAGGTTTACCAGAATTCCAGGGATGTCCTGATACAGACGGTGACGGAGTTCCAGATAAAGACGATCAATGTCCAGATGTAGCTGGTCCAGTTGAAAACAACGGTTGTCCTTGGCCAGATACAGACGGTGATGGTGTTATCGACAAAGATGATGCTTGTCCTACAGTTGCAGGTCCTGCTGAAAACAAAGGTTGTCCTTGGCCAGATACAGACGGTGACGGTATCTTAGATAAAGATGATGCTTGTCCTACTGTTCCAGGTCTTCCAGAATACAACGGATGTCCTAAACCAAAAGGTCAAACAGCTATCGATGTTGAAACTAAATTGAAGAGTGTTTACTTCGATTTCAACAAAGCTACTATCAAAGCTGAATCTAAAGATGCTTTAGATGCTGCTGCTACTATCATCAAGAAAGACGGAGGTAACTATCTATTAGAAGGTAGAACTGATGCTAAAGGTGCTGCTGCTTACAACTTAAAATTATCTAGAGAAAGAGCTGCTTCTGTAGTTGCTGCTTTAGATTCAAGAGGTGTAGATGCTAATGCTCTTAAATCTATCGGTGTAGGTGCTACTAAAGCGACTGTATCTGCTAAAGCTACAGATGCTGAAAGACAAGTTGACAGAAAAGTAGTTGTTAAAGCTATCGAAAACGATGCTGAGTGGAATGCTATCGCTAAGAAAGATTACGCTGATGCTCCAGTGAAGAAAGCTACTGCTAAAAAAGCAACTAAAAAAGCTCCAGCTAAGAAAAAAGCTGTTGCTAAAAAGAAAAAATAATTAATTTTTCTAAATAATGAATACCTCCAATTTTTTTGGAGGTATTTTTTTTTGTAGACTTTTAAGTAATTTTGTTGAAAATTTAAAATTTAAAAATGGGAAGAGCATTTGAATATAGAAAAGCTTCTAAAATGGCCAGATGGGATAAAATGGCCAAAACTTTCTCTAAAATAGGTAAGGATATTGCATTGGCAGTAAAAGCTGGTGGAACAGATCCGGAAGCTAACCCGGCATTGAGAAGATGTATCCAAAACGCTAAAGGGGCAAACATGCCTAAGGATAACGTAGAAAGAGCAATTAAAAAAGCTAGTGGTGCAGATGCTGAAAACTATGAAGAAGTTACTTATGAAGGATACGGACAGGGAGGAGTTGCTTTCTTTGTAGAATGTACTACAAACAATACAACCAGAACTGTAGCCAACGTAAGAGCTATTTTCAACAAATTTGACGGAAATCTTGGTAAAAATGGTGAGCTTGCCTTTATCTTCGACAGAAAAGGAATTTTTACAATCGATTTAGCTCAAGTGAAGATGGAATGGGATGACTTCGAAATGGAAATGATTGATGGTGGAGCTGAAGATGTAGAAAAAGATGAAGAAGAAGTAATGATTACAACTGCTTTTGAAGATTTCGGGTCTTTATCTCATAAATTGGATGAGCTTGGAATTGAAGCAAAGAGTGCAGAATTACAAAGAATTCCAAACAATACAAAAGAAGTAAACGAAGAGCAGTTTAAAGCAAATATGAAAATGCTTGAGCGTTTTGAGGATGATGATGATGTACAAAACGTTTACCATAATATGGAAATCACTGAAGAGTTAATGAACTCTTTATAAAAAATAATATAGCATTCATATACAGTTAACTTTCAATTAGTTTCTTTGTAAAAAACTATGAAACGCCTTACCATGTTTTCGATTCGGAAATAACAGGCGTTCCGTCCAGCAAATTTTAAAGCTGAAAAATATACGGATGAAAAGAAACGTTGAGTTAGTTGTCATATCGGATGTTCATTTGGGAACTTATGGATGTAAGGCTAAGGAATTGCTGAGATACCTCAATTCTATCCAGCCTAAAACTTTGGTTTTGAATGGTGATATTATTGATATCTGGCAATTCAAAAAGTCTTACTTCCCTAAACCTCATTTGAAAGTGATCCGGAAGATCCTTTCATTTGCGACCAAGAATACGGATGTTTATTATATCACAGGCAATCATGATGAAATGTTCCGTAAGTTTACCGACTTTGAATTGGGAAAACTGAAAGTCTGTAATAAAATATGCCTGACTATTGACCAGAAGAAAACCTGGATCTTTCACGGTGATGTTTTCGATGCCTCAGTTCAGCATTCCAAATGGATCGCCAAACTCGGTGGAAAAGGATATGATCTTTTAATTATCATCAATAATGTTGTAAATTGGTTTTTAGAGAAGATGGGTAAAGAAAAATATTCATTTTCAAAAAAAATTAAAAATAATGTAAAGAAAGCGGTAAAGTACATTGGAGACTTTGAACTTACAGCTTCTGAACTGGCCATTGATAACCAATACGACTATGTAGTGTGTGGGCATATTCATCAACCTCAGATTCGGGAGGTTGTTAATAAAAAAGGGTCCTGTACTTATCTTAATTCCGGGGATTGGATTGAAAACCTGTCTGCATTGGAATATCATGATAAAGAATGGAATATCTTTTACTATGACGATCATAAACATTTACTAAAAGATGATGAAGCAGAAGAAATACAGGAGATGGATAATTCTGAGCTTTTAAAAATCGTAACCAATTTTACTTAATGAAAATTTTGTATGCATTTCAGGGTACCGGAAACGGTCATGTGGCCAGAGCACAGGAGATTATTCCGATACTCAAGAAGTATGCTTCGGTGGATACACTCATCAGTGGACATCAATCGCAATTAAAGGCTGATTTTCCCATTGATTTTCAATATAGGGGTATTTCCCTTCTTTATAACAAAACGGGTGGTTTATCCTATCGAAAAACATTTACTGATAATAAATTCATTGATGCAGCAAAGACGATAATAAATTTAGAGCTTTCCCAATACGATCTCATCATCAATGATTATGAACCTTTAACGGGCTGGGCCTCAAAATTGAAGAAGCTACCCATGATTGAGCTTAGTCATCAGGCATCCATGAGTTTTCCGGAAACCCCTAAACCTGAAAAAAAAGATTTTCTGGGGGAAATGATTTTAAAATATTATGTTCCCAGCGAAAGAAAGATTGGTTTTCATTTTGAAAATTATCATCCACAGATTAAAAAACCAGTCATTCGAAGAAAAATCAGAAATCTTACCCCCTACAAGCAAGGTTATTATCTTGTCTATCTTCCAAGTTTTGCAGATGAAAATATAATTAAAGTTCTGCGGAAAATCCCGGTAGAATGGAAAGTGTTTTCAAAATACAGTAAAGTACAGGTTAAAGTAAAAAATGTTGAAGTATTTCCTATTGATGAAACCCAATATCTGAAATATTTTGAGGGTTGTGAAGGAATTTTGTGCAATGCAGGTTTCGAAACGCCTGCTGAAGCACTTTTTATGGATAAAAAATTATTTGTTATCCCTATTCATAACCAGTATGAACAGGAATGTAATGCCTGTGCTCTTGATAAGATGGGCATTCCTAATTCTAAATCTTTAAATCTGCAGGAGATTATGGAGTGGGTTGCATCAGATTACCATCTGACAGTAGATTATCCGGATAATATTGAAGAGATTCTGGTGAAGGATGTCTTAGCTCTTTAAGAAAATATCCTCCACATCGTTCATTCTCATCATAACAGATCTCGCATAAGAACAGTGAGGATAAACGTTCCAGTTATTTTCCCTTGCAAATTTGATAGCTTCTTCCACTAAGTATTTTCCCATTCCTCTTCCTTCAAACTCAGGATGAACCAATACAAAAGAAATAATCAGTTTTTGATCTTCCGGGAAAATGGTATAGGTTAATCTTCCTACTTCTTTTATTTCGTTATTCAGGGTAAGAACTCCGCCGTTTCCGGATCTGTTGTTTTCAAATTTCATGATAAAGGGCTTTATTGTTATTAAAGGTACGAAAATTATGAGGATTGATAAAATGTATTCGCTTCAAGAGTTTCTTATTCACCATTCATTTGCGAAGCAAAATTGATTATTGACAAGGGCATTAATTATCCTTTCCAGTATAATAGTTATAGTCTTTAATAATAACATTGATAAACTGCTTTTCCGTCATTTTAGTAGGATCTATTTCCAGTTTCAGAATGCTTTTAATCTTATCGGAAAGCTTACCGATAATCTGACGGTCATCGGCTTTTACAGCTTTGGTATAATTATCTTTGATGATTCTCATATCATTATCACTCAAAGCAATCACCTGAGGAAATGAAGGAACATAATCTTCGTTGATGTTCTCAAGAATAGTATGAGAAATATTAATGTTGTTTTTTAAAGAAATAACAGCTGTACCGGAAGCAATATCTCCCAAACGCTGATTATTTTTGGAGACAATCATTGAAATTAAACCTACCACTCCGGCAAAAGATACATCAATCAACCTGAATACCCAGCGGATCATATAATCTGGAAAACTGGCCTGATATCCATCAATCTTTACCACTCTGATTTTCATAAGTTTCTTTCCAGGGGTCTGTCCTTCCATTAAACTCTCCAAAACAACAGGATAAATGTAAGTAGGAAAAGTAAGGATAATATAAACGGCCATTATAGACCAGCTATCCAGACCATTAAGCAAGTATCCCAGGTCCAGGATGTTGAAAAACAAATACAGAACGATGACAATGTAGGCAACCCTTATCAGAAGATCAATGATAAATGCAAGCATTCTTTCTCCAACACTGGCTGTATTGAAGTTAATATTTACATTTTGTGAGGTATTTATCGCGATCTGAGACATATTTTTTATTATTTTAGCCTTACAATTATGAGAGAAGTTTATTTCATTAAACAAAATAAAGAAAAATGGTTGGGAATAGAACAGGTTATTGATGGGAAAATTAAAAAAAATCCCGATGACCTGTCATCATTGTATATAAACCTGATCAATGATCTTTCTTTTGCTCAGACCTACTATCCTAAAAGTAATACTACTGTTTATCTGAATCACCTATCTTCCCAAATCTTTCAAAAGATTTATAAAACCAAAAGAGTAGAGGAAAACAGGTTAGTATATTTCTTTAAAACAGAGGTGCCGTTGCTGGTGTATCAGTATCGGAGATATTTACTGTATGCTTTTCTGTTTTTTGTTCTTTTCACTTCCATAGGAGTGCTTTCTGCCATGTATGATAAAGATTTTGTAAATATTATTCTTGGAGAAAGCTATGTAAACGAAACCATCGAAAATATTAAAAAGAATAATGCAGTTGGAGTCTATCAGAGTGGAACAACCTGGGGAACAACCATTGGGATTATTTTCAACAATATTCAGGTAGGCACTAAATTATATATTTATGGAATTGCCGGTGGGGTGGGAACTCTATTTGCTTTGCTCTCCAATAGTGTAATGTTAGGATCTTTCCAGTACTTTTTCTATGATTATGGAGCTTTAAAAGACAGTGCAAGAGGCATCTGGCTTCACGGTGTTTTTGAAATATTCGCTATGGTTGTGGAAGCTATGTGTGGATTGATTTTAGGAGCCTCTATTCTTTTTCCAAGAACTTTTTCAAGATTTAATTCTTTTAAAAAAGGATTTAAGGATTCTTTTAAAATATTTTTAAGTACGGTTCCTTTCACCATTTGTGCCGGAATTATCGAGGGGTATGTGACAAGGCATGCTTTAAAAATGCCTGTCATTTTAAATCTGATTATTATTCTGGGATCTCTGGCAGTGATAGGATTTTACTATTTTGTATATCCGGCAATAGTCAATAAAAAAACTAATAAGTACATCAATGATACAATTTTATAAAAAAAGAGATTTTGGAACTTTCATTAGTGACAGTTTCAACTTTTTTAAATTATACGGAAAGAATTATTTTAAAAACTACATTCTTATCAATGGCCTGCTGTTGATTTTAATGGTAACGGTTTTTATTTTCGGATATAAAGAACTTTTTTCTCAAATTTTCGGCTCCAATCTGGGTGGAGATACTTATTATTTTGAAAGATATTTTTCAGAGAATGCCGGAATGCTGATTGGGGTAGGGGTTCTTACATTCCTGCTTTTTATGATCCTGGCGATCATCAATTATCTTTATCCGGTATTTTATCTGAAAAGGGTTGCTAATGGCGCAAAAAATATAAAGGCAGATGAGATTTTAGGTGACTTTAAAGAAAATATAGGGAAAATTGCTAAGCTATGCCTTGGGATGACATTTATTGTAATTCCTTTATCATTATTTGTGATAGGATTCTCTTATCTTCTTATCTTAGTGCTTATCGGAATTTTTCTTATTATGATTGTGTATCCTACATTATTTAATGTGATTACATTTCTGATGTATGATTATTTTAATTCAGGCAGAGGTTTTATGGAAAGCCTGAGCCGTTCTATCCGTTCACAGTTTTCTTATCCTAACGGAAGTGAAAAATCACCTTTTTGGAAATATTGGGGAGCATCATTTGTGATGTTTATTATAATGTCACTGGTCAGTTCTGTATTTACCTATATTCCGATGATCTTTTTCTATAGTTCGGTACTCACCAATACACCCGATGGAAATTTTGAGCAAAACCCTTTCACAGGGGCTTTTGGAGTCGCATTTTTTGTATTTTATGGAATCTCAATGCTGCTTTCATTCTTCCTTTCAAATCTGTTGTATGTGAATGCCGGATTGATGTATTATGACAGCAGAACAGATCTTCATCAGAAAGTAGAATTGGAAGAAATAGACACTATTGGAATCAATGAATAAGATTCTTTTTTTCATAGTATTAGTCTTCTCTCTAAGCTTAGTTAAAGCTCAGGATGATTATACGGCAGATTCACTGTATACAACCGGGCATTATCATAATATGCTGCGGGCAGATTCTGTACTGATGAAGAATCCGGTTTCAGAAAATCAGCTGTATCCTAAAGAATTTAAGGAGAATGTTCCATCAAGATATAAAGGAAATGAATTTGATTATACCGTATCAAAACCCAGAGAATCTTTCTGGCAGAAATTGCTGAGAAAAGTTGACCATATTTTCAGGAGTATTTTCGGAGAAACGGTTTTTGAAAAATCTTCCAAAGTAACGGTAGCACTTGTGAGGCTTTTTGCGATTATTCTGGTAGGATTTCTTTTATATTTTATCATTAAATATATCCTTGGAAAAGACGGGAACCTTATTTTCGGTAAAAAGAATAAAAAGCTAAATCTGAATGTAGAGGAACTTCATGAAAATATCCATGAAATTAATTTCCCTGAAAGTATTGCAAAATTTGAACATTCAGGAGATTATCGTTCTGCAGTACGTTATCAGTTCTTATTCATTCTTAAAAAACTAAATGATAAAAAACTGATTAACTGGAATCCTGAAAAGACCAATAAAGATTATGTGGCAGAATTAAAAGCGCCTCATCTTAAGAATGAATTCTTCAATCTGTCTTATATTTTCGATTATGTATGGTATGGCGAATTCAATATAGATGAGCAAAGTTATCAGAAATTTAAAAATCAATATCAGACATTCAAACCATAACTCCATTAACCATGAATAAGACTTTCAGAATATATGCTGTGATCTTCATCGTTGTGATGGTTATTTTGGCGGTGCTTGAAGTGAATAAAAAAGAGACCACAGACTGGCGTAAAAATTTTGATGTCAGCGAGAAATCCCCGTTTGGCCTTTTTGTTTTTGATAACGAAGCTAGAGATCTTTTTAAAAATAATCTGAAGAAGATCAATCAGGCACCCTACGAATATTATAATCAGCATAAAAAAGAAGCCCATAATATTGTCATTATTGAAAAAGATATTGATACAGAATCTTGGAAGAAAGTGATGGATCAGGTTTCAAAAGGTTCAGATGCCATGCTGGTGATAAGCCAGATGCCTAAAGAAGTTTCAGACAGTATAGGATTTTATGATTCAGAGATTTCTTTTGAAGAAGAGAATGTTCTTAAGCTTACGGATAAAAAATACAAGAATGATTTCATTCAGTTGGATAAATTTCCATCAGGAAGAGGATTTTCATTTATTAAACCCGGAGTGGAAGTACTGGGAAAAACGGTAGAGAAGAAAAATACAGATCAGGCTAACTTTATCAAAGTAAAATTCGGAAAAGGAAACTTCTATGTTCATAGCGAGCCACTTTTTCTTACCAATTATTATCTGTTGAAACCAGGAAATGTAAAATATGTTCAAGATGTATTCTCTTATCTTCAGGATCGGGAAACGGTTTGGTTTGTGGAGAGTAATACGAAGGCTTCACGTTTCTTCATGAGATTTATATTGGGAAATCCAGCCTTGAAATATGCATGGTGGGTATTTCTGGGTGGTCTTGTTCTTTTAATTTTCTTTAATGCAAAAAGAAAACAGAGAATTGTACCCGTGATAGAACCCTTGAGAAATACATCACTGGATTTTGTGAAAAGCATTGGAAATCTCTATCTTCAGGAAGGCGATTTTCATGATATGATGGCTAAAAAAGCCCAATATTTCCTGAACAAAGTAAGATTAGACCTTCTGATTGATACTCAGAACATCGATGAAGAGTTTGCCAAGAAGTTACAGATGAAAACCGGACAACCAATGGAGAAGATTAATGAGGCCATCAGTCTTATCAAAAGAGCACAGGATCCATATGCGAGTGTGACGAAGGAAGACCTGGCAAGAATCAATAAATTGCTTGATGAGCTATTAAAATAAAAGAAGAGTACCAACGGGACGATTTAGCCAAAGATAGAACGAAGTCGAAGTCCTATCAAACCAAAAAATAAAAATTATGGAAAATCTTGATAATCCAAACATAGAAAATCAATCTTCTATCAATCTAAATAAAAACGAAGATCAGTTTCAGTCGAGAATTGATATGATAGAACTTCGTGCAAGCCTGGATAAGGTAAAAGCTGAAATAGGAAAAGTAATTGTAGGACAGGAAAACATGATAGAGCACCTTTTGGCGGCATTGCTTTCAAACGGACACGTTCTCATTGAAGGAGTTCCGGGAGTTGCTAAAACTATTACGGCAAAATTATTAGCGAAAACCATTGATGTAGGTTTCAGCAGAATTCAATTTACACCGGATTTGATGCCTTCAGATATTCTGGGAACTTCGGTATTCAGTATGAAAAACTCTGAATTTGAATTTAAAAAAGGACCTATTTTCTCCAACTTTATACTCATTGATGAGATCAACAGGTCACCAGCAAAAACTCAGGCTGCATTATTTGAAGTAATGGAAGAAAGACAGATCACAATGGATGGTACCCGCTACATTATGGAGGAACCATTTCTGGTGGTAGCTACTCAAAACCCAATAGAACATGAAGGAACATACAGACTTCCGGAAGCGCAGCTAGACCGTTTCTTGTTCAAAATTAACGTGGGTTATCCGAATCTTGAGCAGGAAATCACGATCATTAAAAATCAGCACGAAAGTAAAAAAGAAGATAAAACAGAAGGGATAAACCATGTTATTACAGCAGAACAATTGAAATCTTACCAGCATTTGGTAAAAGAAATCATTGTAGAGTCCCAGTTGATGGAATATATTGCAAAAATTATTATCAACACCAGAGAAAATCAGTTTCTGTATTTGGGGGCTTCACCACGAGCTTCATTGGCACTTCTTACTGCTTCCAAAGCTTTTGCAGCATTAAGAGGAAGAGATTTTGTGACTCCTGAAGATATCAAGGAGGCAAGTTATGCAGTATTAAGACACAGAGTAATCGTTTCTCCGGAAAGAGAAATGGAAGGGCTTACTGCAGATGAAATTATCCGTCAAATCTTAGAAGGAATAGAGATTCCGAGATAGATGGTAGAAATAAGAGGTCGGGCGATAATTCCTAATTCCTTCATTCCTAATCCCTATAACCTGCAACCTAAACAATGAAAAACCTATACATCAATACCCGTTTCTTCTTTACGCTCATTGGAGTGGGGATACTGTATGTTCTGGCATTTTTCTTTCCGGTGCTGATGTGGGCAGCCCACATTGTATTGCTGATATGTTTTCTTGCCGTTATGGTAGATTATTTGTTAATCTTTAATCAGAAAAATGCTGTACAGGCGCAAAGAATATTACCGGAAAAGCTTTCGAATGGGGATGAAAATTTTGTAAAGATTGATATTAAAAATAATTACAACTTTAAGATCTCCACTAAGATCATTGATGAAATACCGTTTCAGTTTCAGAAAAGAGATTTTTTAATTGAAAAGTCTATTAATGCAGGAACAAACACTTTCTTTCAATACAGTTTAGAGCCTAAAGAAAGAGGAGAATATCATTTCGGAAGTCTCAATGTTTATGTTTCATCACCTTTAGGGTTTGTTGCCAAAAGATTCAGTTTTCAGAAAGATGCCATGTTGCCATCTTATCCGTCTTTTATTCATCTCAGAAAATATGAGTTGATGGCGTTGCAGAGTGAGTTTCTGTTAGGCGGAATCAAAAAGGTCAGAAAGCTGGGGCATACCATGGAATTTGAACAAATTAAAGAGTATGTTCCGGGAGACGATATCAGAACCATCAACTGGAAAGCAACTTCGAAGGCCAACCGTTTAATGGTGAATCAATTTCAGGATGAGAAATCACAGCGTATTTTTATGCTGATTGATAAAGGACGAACCATGAAGATGCCTTTCAAAGGATTGAGCCTTTTAGATTATTCCATCAATGCAACCATGGCGTTGTCTCATATTATTCTAAGAAAAGGAGATAGGGCAGGGATGATGACTTTCTCCAAAAAAGCTGAAAACAAAATTGCTGCAGAGAATAAATCCGGGCAGCTTAAGAAAATATCAGAATCGCTTTATAATATTAAAACTGATTTCTTTGAAAGTGATTTCAACCGATTGTACCAGGATGTTAAATATTCAATCAATCAAAGAAGTTTGATTTTGCTGTTTACTAACTTTGAAACATTAGACGGATTAAACCGTCAGTTAAAATATCTTCGCGGAATTGCCAAGAACCATCTGTTGGTAGTTGTTTTCTTCAAAAACTCGGAACTCCAGACGCTCATTAACAAAAACCCTGAAAGTATGCAGGAAATCTATGATGAAATTGTTGCTGAAAAATTTGAATTTGAAAAGAAACTGATTATTCAGGAACTCCGCAAATACGGAATTTATACAGTATATACACTTCCCGAGAATTTGAATATCGACGTTATCAATAAATATTTGGAGATAAAAGCCAGAGGAATTTTATAATTTTGTAAGAACAATAAGCAACAATGAAAATAACACTTAATAGAATTAACGACGACTTTTTATTTGAATGTACAAACGGACAGGGAAATTCTATCCTTTTAGACAATACCTCACAGCCGGGAGCTAAAGGAGTTTCTCCAATGGAAAGTGTCCTGATGGCAGTGGCAGGATGCAGTGGAATAGACGTAGTTTCTATTTTAAAGAAGCAGCGCCAGGAAATTAAAAGCTTTCAGGCAGAAGTAGAAGGGGAGAGAGTTCAGGTAGATGATGCGAAACCTTTCAAATCCATTAAAGTGAAATTCATTTTGGAAGGAGAAATTGATCCTAAAAAAGCTTTAAAGGCAGCAGAATTATCATTCGAAAAATACTGTTCCGTATCAAAGACGTTGGAACCCAATGTAGAAATAGGATACGAAGTATTTGTGAACGGAGAGAAAATTTAAAACTATAGATGGGGCTTGAAAGCCTCATTTTTATTTAGCAACTAATGCACGAATAATTTTATAAAGCTTATGTAGTAAAGAGTTTAGATAAATAATTTTTAGGCATTTATTATTTTATTCTAACATTCGTGGCAAAAAAAACCGTTCCAAAAATGGAACGGTTTTCTATTTCATTACTGATTGCTCATTAAAAGGTAAGTCTTGGTTTTATCAATTTCGCCACAGTAGCCGTCCATCCTGTTTGATGAGAAGCCCCTACACCTCGTCCATTATCTCCATGGAAGTATTCAAAGAATGTGATATAATCTCTAAAATGCTCATCATAGTTAAACTTTGGATTTCCACCATTGAAGGCACGCTGTCCATGCTCATCCTTTAAAAAGATAGAACAAAGTCTTTTGCTGATATTCTGAGCTACTTCATCCAGGTTTTTCTTTTCACCACTTCCGGTAGGGAATTCTACCTTCAGGCTGTTTCCGTAATAATAATGAAAACGTTGTAAACTTTCTACAATCAGAAAATTAATAGGAAACCAGATAGGCCCGCGCCAGTTACTGTTTCCACCAAACATTCTGCTGTCACTTTCTGCAGGAGTATAATACACAACATTTTCATGACCATGAACAGAGAATACAAAAGGATTTTCTTCATATACCTTAGACATAGCCCGGATTCCATAAGAACTTAAAAATTCTTTCTCATCAAGCATTCTGGTTAATACCTTGGTCAATCGGTTTTTACGGAGAATGCTCATTAAGTGTTTTCTGCCTTGTCCTTCCTCATCCCAGTGAGAAACCAGTTTGGTGAGTTCCGGTTTATTCTTTAAGATCCATTCCATTCGGGTTTTGAAATTCGGCATTTTTTCCAGAAGTCTGTGATCTACGATTTCCACCGCAAACAAAGGAATTAATCCAACAATACTTCTCAATCGTAAAGAAACACTATTTCCGTTTCCGAGTTGGAGAACATCATAGAAAAATCCGTCTTCTTCATTCCATAAACCTTTTGTTCCTTCACCCAGATTCTCCATGGCTTCGGCGATATAAAGATAATGTTCAAAGAATTTGATGGCCATATCTTCATATACCTGGTAATACTGGGCAAGTTCCATGGCAATTCGCATCATGTTCAGCGCATACATGGCCATCCAGCTTGTTCCGTCTGCCTGTTCCAGATGCTGCCCATCCTCTAAAACCATATTTCGGTCAAAGGCTCCGATATTATCCAATCCAAGAAAACCGCCACCGAAAATATTTTTTCCGTTTTTATCCTTTCGGTTGACCCACCAGGTGAAATTCAAAAGAAGTTTTTGGAAGACTTTTTCAAGGAATAATAAATCAGGTTTTCCATTGTTTTTTTCGTCAATTTTAAAAACTCTGAAGCAAGACCAGGCATGTACAGGCGGATTCACATCACTCATATTCCACTCATAGGCTGGCAGCTGTCCGTTAGGATGCATATACCATTCCTTGGTGAGGAGTAAAAGTTGTCCTTTAGCAAACTCAGCATCAATGATGGATAAAGGAACACAATGAAAAGCAAGATCCCATGTTGCATACCACGGGTATTCCCATTTATCAGGCATGGAAATAATGTCTTTATTATGGAGGTGGTTCCATTCTGTATTTCTTACATAATTATGAAAGTTTCTTGGTGCTTCGAAGTTCGGATCTCCTTTCAGCCATTTTCCAATATTATAATGATAGAATTGTTTATTCCAAAGAAGTCCTGCAAAAGCCTGTCTTTGAACATTTCTTTCATCTTCATTGGAAGTGTCGTTTTGAACATCACTATAAAATTCCTCTGCTTCAGCCTGTCTGGTATCAAAAATCTCATCAAAATTGTCAAAAGGCTCATCACTTTCATGAGGACACAACCTGAATTCAAAAATCTGGGATTGCCCAGCTTCAATGAGTTCATCAATTAAGAAAGAAGCTTTAGTTCCTCTTTTCTCAGGATTTATGGTGTTATCGCGGTAAATGATATAGTTATTGATTCCATCTTTGAAATAAGTATTTTCTGCCTGAGGAGCCCCATACAACTTGGGGGTATTGGTTTCATTTTCACAGAATACACTCTTAGCATTTCTGTTTCTAGAGTAAAACTTTTTGATGGAAATACTGTCGTGCCCAATATTGATACTTCCGTCATGCGAAGCATTCATTTCTCCTTTATAGGTATTGTAACCCCATTTCCAGTTATTTCTGAACCATGTAGTAGGAGCCACAACAATAGGTGCATCAGACTGACTCCGGTTACAAACGGTTACTCTTACGAGAATATCATTGTGATCGGCTTTACAGTATTCAATAAAAATATCAAAATAGGCATCGTTATCAAAAATTCCCGTATCAAAGATCTCATACTCCGGTTCCTGTTTGCTGCGGCTTCCATTTACGGCAACAAGCTCATCATAAGGGAATTCATTGATTGGATATTTGTAAACCATTTTCATATAACTATGAGTAGGCGTATTATCCAGATAGTAGAAAATCTCCTTGATATCTTCACCATGGTTTCCCTGTGGATTACTCAACCCAAAGAAACGTTCCTTAACAATTTTATCTTTTTTATTCCAGAACGAAAGGGCAAAGCAGAACAGTTGCTTTACATCAGAAATTCCTGCAATACCTTCTTCACCCCAGCGATAAGTATAGCTTTCTGCATTATTATGATTGGTGTAGTTCCACGCATTTCCGTCCGGGCTATAATCTTCCCGTACATTTCCCCATTGCCGGTTGCTTACATAAGGTCCCCAGTTTTTCCATTTGGTATCTTGTAATCTTTCTTTTTCGGCGATCATATTTCATCATTTTTCAATACGAAGTTAGTTTTTTTGTAAAATAATTCCAATTCCTTTTATCTGAAGAATAATTAATATAGGCTTGTAATACTTGTGTTTAAGGGCTTTTTTTAATATTAAATTAATTTTTTTTTGATTTTAAAAGAAAAGAACTACCTTTGCACCATTCGTTCATTCAAATATTGAAAATGTTATCAAGAAAGGTTGAGGGATTAGACCCTATGAAACCTTAGCAACCCTTTGCGCAAGCAAAGAAGGTGCTACGTTCTACCAAAGTAATTTTGGACAGATAACTTACTGAAGTTCTTTTCAGCCATTTCCTGTGGCATTTTCAATTGTATTAAAATTTAATAGAATTGAAAACAGAACTAAACTATATTAATCTTTCGTATCAAACCAATTCCCAAAAGGAATACAGTATCTCGTTGAGCTATGAGCTTTTCGGGAAAGATCTGTTTACAGCCCCTATCATTTTAATCAATCATGCCCTTACTGGAAATTCAAACGTATCTGGTGAAAAAGGCTGGTGGAAACAATTAGTGGGAGAAGATCAGGTGGTTGATACCAATAAGTACACGGTTTTGTGTTTCAATATTCCCGGAAACGGATACGATCATTTTTTAATTGAAAACTATGAAGACTTCACCCCTTCAGAGATTGCGAGTATATTTCTGAAAGGATTAGAAGCTTTACATATTACAAACCTATACGCCATTATTGGAGGCTCCCTTGGAGGAGGAATTGCATGGGAAATGTTAGCAAAACAACCCAAGCTTGCAGAAATTTTCATTCCCATTGCCTGTGATTATAGAACTCACGATTGGCTTCATGCACAATGTCTGGTTCAGAAATTTTTATTGAATGATAAAGATGAGCCATTACAAAAAGCAAGAATTCATGCTATGTTATGCTATAGAACTCCGGAATCACTTAACAACAGATTTCAAAATAAATACAATCAGGAAAAACAACGCTTAGAATCGGAAGATTGGCTGGTTTATCACGGTAATGCATTAAACGAAAGGTTTAGTTTACAAGCCTACAAGCTGATGAATCATTTGCTGATGAATATAAATACTGAAGAAAAAGCTCTGGAGCGCATAGAAGCACGAATGCACATGATCTCCGTAGATACAGATTTATTCTTCCCGGCTTCTGAAATCCGAATGTGTTTTGAAAAGCTGAAAAAGAAAAAGGAGAATGTTTCTTATCACGAGATCCAATCTATACACGGGCATGATGCCTTCCTAATGGAATATCAACAATTAAATAATATCATAAAAAACATTTTATAGAGTCATGAAAAATGCTAACGAAATAAAATTTTTAAAGAACAGATCAATTGTCAAATTTGAAGGAGAAGATTTCTTAGGAGAAATCGGAATTGACGGACGAATTTTTAAAGCGCTTACTTTAGCGCGTATCAGTGTTGGAGTAATCTCTCAGCAAGCCATAGAAAACGGAATTTCTATTTTGGTTCACGAAAATGATGCTGAAAAAGCAGTAGCTTGCCTTATTGATGAATTTGAAGGAGAAAGAAAATCAGGAAAAGTATCCCAAATATATAGTATTAATAATGTTTCTGTTATTGGTTTTGTAGCAGAAGATTCCAATAAAGTTTTTGCAGAGTTGGCGAGAAACAATGTTTTTCCATTGCTTTTAAACAAAGTTGCCGGTGAGAACAGAGTAAACATCGTAGTTACTTCTTCACAGGACGAAAAAACAAAAAATATCATAGAATCTGAGATCTTCAAAAAGCCGAAGACTGTTCATCTGGCTATCATTGGTCATGGAAATGTGGGGAAAACATTAATCGAGCAGGTTTTAGAATCTTCGGAAGAAATTAAAAGACGTAAAAAAATAGATCTTAAAGTTGTTGCTGTAGCCAATTCAAAGAAAATAGCATTCAATAAAAAAGGTTTTGATACCAACTGGTCTGATGAGGTTCTAACAGCAGAGCAGCCATCCAATGTAGAGGAGCTAATTAACTTTTCCAATGAAAACCAATTGGAGAATCTGATTGTCGTAGATAACACAGCAAGCAAGGATTTTGTGAAAAACTACCATGCCTTAGCAGAAAATGGATTCGATCTGGTTTCTTCTAATAAAATTTTCAACACTCTTCCAATTGAAGAATACCGTAAACTAAGATATACGTTGAGTAAAAACAACAGACGTTATCTGTATGAAACCAATGTAGGAGCTGGTCTTCCGCTAATTGATACCATCAAACTATTACACCTTTCAGGAGAAAATATCACAAGAATTAAAGGAGTATTCTCAGGAACATTAAGCTATGTTTTCAACAATTTCTCTTTGAGAGATGATAAATTTTCAACAATTGTGAATGAAGCTTTGGAAAAAGGATACACAGAACCAGACCCAAGAGAAGATCTTTCAGGAAATGATGTAGCAAGAAAACTATTGATTTTAGCAAGAGAATTAGATCTAATCAATGAATTTGAAGATATCAACATTCAAAATCTGGTTCCGGAAAACTTATTATCAGTTTCAAAATCAGAATTCCTTTCAAGATTAGAAGAACTGGATGAAGAATATCAGAAGATTAAGGGGAATCAGGAGCCTGGTCATGTATTGCGTTATGTAGGAGATCTTCACGGAAACTTACAGGAAGAAAAAGGTCAGCTTGATGTAAAATTGGTTTCAGTGCCGGGAAGTTCTGCGCTAGGACAACTGAAAGGTTCAGATTCCATCTTTGAGATCTACACAGAAAGTTATGGTGAAAATCCAATCGTGATTATGGGAGCCGGAGCCGGAGCGCAGGTAACTGCAAGAGGAGTATTCGGTGATATTTTAAGACTAAGTGAAACAAAATAATCGTACAAAATAAATCAACAATGTATCAAATGATATCAATCCCGAAGGGATGATTTAGCCAAGGATAGAATAAAATTCTATCAAACATAATCACATCGCATTTATAAAAATGTACCCATTTTAAAACAAATACACCGTGATTAAACATTGGAACAAGCATCATAAAGATACATTGTACATCAATTAAAACTATATGGAAAATTTCGAAACATCAGCAATAAGAACCCAGACTGAAAGATCTCAGTTTGATGAGCATTCCACACCATTATATCTTACCTCCAGTTTTATTTTTCAGGATGCTGAAGATATGAGGGCAAGCTTTGCTGAAGAAAAACCTAAAAACCTGTACAGCCGTTTCTCCAACCCGAATGTAACTGAATTTACTGAAAAGATCGCTAAAATGGAAGGTGCAGAAGCAGGATATGCCTTTGCAACAGGAATGGCAGCCATCTACTCTACATTTGCTGCTTTATTAAGTGCAGGAGATCATATTGTAAGCTGTCAGTCGGTTTTCGGATCTACACACACTTTATTCACAAAATATTTCCCGAAATGGAATATTGAAACGACTTACTTCAAGGCAGAAGATGCAGAGAATGTTGAAAAGTATATTCAACCCAATACAAAGATCTTATACCTGGAAACGCCTACCAATCCGGCAATTGAAATTCTGGATCTTGAGTTTTTCGGTCAGATTGCAAAGAAACATAACTTAATATTTATTGTAGATAACTGTTTTGCAACACCTTATCTTCAACAGCCAATTAAATATGGTGCAGATGTTGTTGTACATTCAGCAACGAAATTGATTGACGGACAGGGAAGAGTATTAGGCGGAATCGCAGTAGGAAAAGCAGACCTAATCAGAGAAATCTATCTTTTTGCAAGAAATACAGGACCTGCTTTGTCTCCATTTAATGCATGGGTATTGTCAAAAAGCCTTGAAACATTGGCAATCCGTGTTGAAAAGCACTGTGAAAATGCATTGAAGGTAGCAGAGTTTTTAGAAAGTCATCCTAATGTAGAACTGGTAAAATATCCATTCCTGAAATCCCATCCAAGCTATGAAGTGGCCAAAAAACAGATGAAACTTGGTGGAAACATTGTTGCTTTTGAAATAAAAGGTGGAATAGAAGGCGGAAGAAGCTTCTTAGATAAGATCCAAATGTGTTCACTTTCTGCAAACTTAGGTGATACAAGAACGATTGTTACCCATCCGGCATCTACCACCCATTCTAAACTGTCAGACGAAGAAAGAAACGAAGTAGGAATTACGGCAGGATTAGTTCGCTGTTCAGTAGGTTTAGAAAACGTAGACGACATCATCGCAGATTTAAAACAAGCCTTAGATTAATCACAAAGTGAGCCCCAACGGGGCGATTTAACCCAAGATAGAACGAAGTCCTATCAACTCCTATCAGTCTCACTCAACAACTATAAAAAGAGATGACAAATATAGAATTACTAAACAAAGCCCTCAAAGAACGTATCCTAGTGCTGGACGGTGCTATGGGAACCATGCTTCAACGCTACAAGTTCGAAGAAGAAGACTACCGTGGCGAGCGTTTCAAAGACTGGGAACATCCGGTAAAAGGGAATAATGACCTGCTTTCCCTTACGCAGCCTCAGGCTATTGAAGAAGTACATAAGAAATATCTGGAAGCAGGTGCTGATATTATTGAAACCAATACATTCTCCGGAACTACCATTGCAATGGCAGATTACCATATGGAAGAATTGGTGTATGAGTTGAACTATGAGTCTGCAAAAATTGCCAGAAAAGCCTGTGATGAATACACTGCAAAAAATCCGGATAAACCGAGATTCGTAGCCGGATCTATTGGACCAACCAACAGAACAGCAAGTTTAAGCCCTGATGTGAATGATCCTGGGTACAGGGCCATTACTTTTGAAGAACTGAGAGTCGCTTACAAACAGCAATGTGAAGCTTTATTAGACGGAGGTTCAGATATTCTACTGGTAGAAACCATCTTTGATACCCTGAATGCTAAAGCAGCTCTTTTTGCTATTGATGAGCTTCAGGATGAAAGAGGAATAAAAATTCCGATCATGGTTTCAGGAACCATTACCGATGCATCAGGAAGAACATTGAGTGGACAGACAGCAGAAGCCTTTTTGATCTCTGTTTCTCATCTGAATTTATTAAGCGTTGGTTTTAACTGCGCATTAGGAGCTGATCAGTTGACACCCTATCTGGAAACACTGGCCCATAATTCAGAATTTTATATTTCAGCATATCCGAATGCAGGGTTACCAAATGCCTTTGGAAAATACGATGAGACACCGGAAGATATGGCCAGACAGATCAAAGAATATGTGGAAAAAGGATTGATTAATATTATCGGAGGATGTTGCGGTACTACTCCGGAACATATCAAGGCCATTGCTGAGCTGGTAGAAAAATATCAGCCAAGAAAATTGAGAGAATTTGTGTGATTTGATAGATTTTTTTAATTAAAATCAAGAATAAAGACTCGGTTATAAACATTATCTTTAAGTAGGTTTCAAAATTTAATTATGATGGAAAAGCCGATTTACTTAAAAGATTCAGATGATGTCAAGCTGTTTAATGAGCTGAGAAAGAAAGTAAACCAACGGGTAGAAGCTATTTCTGAAAACAGGGATGTTTATATTAAGATTAAAGCGGTAATTCTCCCCTTGATCTATGTAGGTTTATATTTTTTCGCGGTCTTTAATGCTGAAAAACATTGGGTTTATATTCTGAGTTTTGTTTTGATGGGAATTTCTTTGGTTTTAATTTATTTAAACCTGATCCATGAAGCAGCCCATAACAACATCTTTAAAAGTAAAAAACTTAATGGAGTGGTGTTGCACATTTTTGATTTCATAGGAGCCAATTCCTATATCTGGAAGAAAAGACATATCGCAAGTCATCATGCTTATCCAAATGTGGATGGTTGGGATACCGATATTGAACAGAGTGGTTTGCTGTTAATAGTGCCTTGGATTAAGGCAAAAGGAGTACAGAAGTATCAGCATAGGTTTTTCTTTTTAGTATATCCGTTGTATTTGTTCAACTGGATGTTCATAAGAGATTTCAGAGACTTCTTTGATAAGGAAAGAGTGATTTTGAAAACTCAGGGAAGAATACCTGTTGTGGAGAAAGTAAAAATGGTGAGTTATAAACTGTTTTACTTTTTTTATCAGATTGTGATTCCTATGTTGTTCTTTAAAGTATCAATCGGTTTAGCTTTAGGAGCTTGGTTCTTACAGATGATCGCAGCAAGCATTTTCGCACTGTTTGTTTTATTGCCTCTGCATCCGCTTCCTGATAATGCTTTTCCAAGATTGAATAAAGATAACGGGCTTCCGTTCAGCTGGCTTCGTCATCAATTGGAAGTGACCAATGATTTAGAAGAAAATAACTGGTTGGTAAGAAATGTACTAGGGAATTTTAATTTCCATGTGGCTCATCACCTTTTTCCCAATTACAGTTATATGTATTACAATGAGATCACGGAAGAGATAGAAGAATTTGCTAAAGAACATGGTTTGGCCTACAAAAGATTTCCATTGTTCACTGCTTTAGGCAAGCATAGGGATTTATTAAGGCAGAATGCAAATAATGCCTACTATATTTTAGAAGAATAAAATGAAATATTTAAGATTATCAGGCCTTGAGCCTCTTATCATAACACCGGAAAGTAATTTCATCAACGTTGGTGAAAGGACGAATGTTGCCGGTTCCAAAAAGTTTTTAAGACTCATCAAAGAAGAGAAATTTTCTGAAGCGTTAGATATTGCCCGCCATCAGGTAGAAGGAGGTGCCCAGATTCTGGATGTAAACTTTGATGATGGTTTGATTGATGGAAAAGCATCAATGATTAAATTTCTGAACCTTATTGCATCAGAACCGGATATTGCAAGAATTCCGATCATGGTAGACTCTTCCAAATGGGAAATTCTGGAAGCAGGTCTTCAGGTAGCACAAGGAAAATGTGTAGTAAATTCCATCAGTTTAAAAGAAGGCGAAGAAGAATTTATCAAACACGCCAAAGCCATCAAAAGGTATGGAGCTGCAGTTATTGTAATGGCTTTTGATGAGGTAGGGCAGGCAGACAATCTTGAACGAAGAATTGAAATTTCAAAACGATCTTACGACATTCTGGTAAACCAAATTGGATTTCCGGCAGAAGACATCATTTTCGACTTAAATATCTTCCCCGTAGCTACAGGAATGGATGAACACAGAAAAAATGCCATCGATTTTATTGAAGCTACACGCTGGGTAAGACAGAATCTGCCTTATGCATCCGTAAGTGGAGGAGTAAGTAACGTCTCCTTCTCGTTCCGTGGAAATGACACGGTAAGAGAAGCTATGCACTCTGTATTCCTCTATCATGCCATTCAGGCGGGAATGAACATCGGTATTGTAAACCCTGCCATGCTGGAAGTTTATGATGAGATCAATAAAGAATTGCTGGAGCTTGTAGAAGACGTGATCCTTGATAAGAGAGAAGATGCTACAGAAAGACTTCTTGATTATTCCGAAAAACATAAATCAGTCAAAAAAGAAAAGACTGAAGATCTGGAATGGAGAAACAATCCATTACAGGAAAGAATTACCTATGCTCTGGTAAAAGGAATTGACCGTTTTATTGAAGAAGATGTAGAAGAAGCAAGACTATTGGCAGAAAGACCACTTCATGTCATAGAAATTAATCTCATGACGGGAATGGGAGTAGTAGGAGATTTATTCGGAAGCGGAAAAATGTTCCTGCCACAGGTGGTAAAATCAGCAAGGGTAATGAAAAAAGCTGTTGCTTACTTACAACCATATATTGAAGCTGAAAAAGACGGATCAAGGCCAGCTAATGGAAAAATCCTTATGGCAACCGTAAAAGGAGATGTTCACGATATTGGAAAGAACATTGTAAGTGTAGTGTTGGGTTGTAATAACTATGAGATTGTAGATCTTGGAGTAATGGTTCCGGCTGAAAAGATCATTCAGACTGCCATCGCAGAAAAAGTAGATGTGATCGGATTAAGCGGATTGATTACACCAAGTCTGGACGAGATGGTGTATATCGCTTCAGAATTAGAAAGACAAAATCTTGATTTTCCTTTATTAATTGGTGGTGCAACCACTTCGAAAGCACATACCGCAGTAAAAATCGATTTAAAATATAAAAATGCAGTGGTTCACGTTAATGATGCTTCAAGAGCCGTAAACGTGGTGAGCTCATTATTAGGAGACAGAAATAAAGAATATGTTTCCGATTTGAAAAACGACTACTCAGATTTTAGAGAAAAGTTTCTGAACAGACAGGTGGATAAAGATTATGTTTCCATTGAAGAAGCAAGAGAAAATAAGTTCAAAATAGATTGGGAAAACGAAGATATTTTCTCACCGAACAATTTAGGGATAACCGTAGTTGAAAATCAGGATTTGAGAGAATTATTACCTTTCATCGACTGGTCTCCATTCTTCAGAAGCTGGGATCTTCACGGGAAATACCCAAATATCTTAGAAGATGAGGTGGTGGGAGTACAGGCGAAGGAATTGTTCAAAGATGCTCAGGTTATTTTAAATAGAATTCTGGATGAAAAGCTGTTAACAGCAAAAGCCATCTTCGGAATCTTCAAAGCTAACTCCAATGAAACTGATGATATTCTGATTTTTGATGAAAACAATAACGAACAGGCTAAGTTTTTAACCCTTAGACAGCAGGCTCAAAGATCAAAAGGAAAAGATTATCTGGCATTAAGTGATTTTATCGCTCCACAAAGTACAGGGAAAACTGATTATATGGGCGTTTTCTGTGTGACTACAGGTTTCGGAACTGATGAATTGGCAGAAGAATATGAAAAAGCCAATGATGATTACAATGCCATCATGGTAAAAGCCCTGGCAGATCGTTTTGCAGAAGCTTATGCCGAATTTTTACATAAAAAAGTAAGAACAGAATATTGGGGCTATGCCGTTCAGGAAGAATTAAGCAATGAAGAATTAATTGCAGAAAAATATAAAGGAATCCGTCCTGCACCAGGATATCCGGCTTGCCCGGACCATTTGGAGAAGAGTACCATTTGGGATCTTTTAAAAGTAAAAGAAAATATAGGAGTATACCTTACAGAAAGCTTAGCCATGTTCCCGACTGCAGCCGTTTCAGGATATTATTTCGGAAGCCCGCATGCCAAGTATTTCGGATTAGGAAAAATTACAGAAGACCAGCTTAAGGATTATGCAGACAGAAGAAGTTGTAGCATCCAGGAAGCTAGAAAATGGTTGTCACCGAATTTAGCAGATTAAAATTGATATGAAGATAACAGAACACATTAAAAACGCAAATGGAAAAACTTTATTCTCCTTAGAAGTGGTTCCGCCACAAAAGGGGATTGGTATTGAAGATCTGTACACGAACATAGATCCGTTAATGGAATTCAAGCCACCATTCATTGATGTTACCACGTCAAGAGAAGAATATATCTATCTGGATAAAGGAAATGGATTGATGGAGCGTCGTATCACAAGAATGCGTCCCGGAACATTGGGAATTTGTGCAGCCATTCAGCATAAATATAATGTGGATACCGTTCCACACCTATTATGTGGAGGTTTTACCAAAGAAGAAACAGAATATCTTTTGGTAGACTGTATGTACCTAGGTATTGATAATGTGATGGCATTAAGAGGAGATGCAATGAAAGGGCATCAATATTTTGAACCCACTCAGGGTGGCCATGCGAGTGCTATGGATCTTGTGAACCAGATTAACAACCTGGGAAGAGGGAAATACCTTCACAATGAAGAACAGATTTGTGATGAACTCAATAAATTCTGCATCGGAGTAGCTGGATATCCTGAAAAGCATATGGAGGCCCCTTCGATGAATTATGACTTGAAATGGCTGAAGCAAAAAGTAGATGCCGGAGCAGATTATATCGTAACCCAAATGTTTTTTGACAATAAAAAGTATATTGAATTCGTTCAGAAAGCAAGAGAGATGGGAATTACCGTTCCAATCATTCCGGGAATTAAGCCAATCGCCACCAAAAAGCATTTGAAAATTCTGCCGCAGGTATTTAAAATAGACCTTCCGGAAGAGTTGATCAATGAAGTAGAGAATGCAAAAAATAATGAAGCTGTTAAGCAGATCGGAATAGAGTGGGCCATTGCCCAATGCAAAGAATTGCTGGATTTCGGAGTTCCTGTTCTACACTTTTACTCAATGGGAAAAAGTGATAATATCAAAAAAGTAGCCGGTGAGCTATTCTAATAAAAGTACCAAAAATGAAGGAACCCTGTCTTAATCGGCAGGGTTTTTATTTTAATAATCTGTACAGAATTTTTTATTAAAGATAAAACTAGGATAAAAAAGCCGTAGGCTACCCACCCGCTTAGAAAGAATCAATGCCATTGATTCCATCTTTGCCCCCTCAAAACTACAACAGCAAGCTAATAAAAACTTTGCGTCAAATAATACACAGCTTCCAGAAAAAAGCAAACTGAATCTTTAGGTAATCAAAAATATCAACACCTTTCATCTTCCTAACTAAAGAATTGGATGTCTCTCAAACTCCTTATTCTGATCAAACAGATATCGGTAAGTTGCAAGTTTCCTGGTTACAGTAGTATCAAGAGTTTCCGCAATCTTAATCATCTTTGGATTAAAATCACCAATCCACTGAAGTTCCGTAATCGTAAAATCTGTATGTTTTCTCAAATGTTGAGTACCTTCCCAGATCATATAGCCGTCAATCCCTTTCCTCTGCCATTCCGGAACAACACCGAAAACAAGACCAACCATTTTTTCATTTTTCTTAAATCGTTTTAAAAACAAGAACTTAAGCTTTTCAAAAACCCCAAATTTTCCGTTGAGGTATTTAAACCACTGGTTGAGGTCCGGAAGATTGATCCACATGGCAATAGGTTGATCATTCTCATATACAAACCATGAGATATGTTCATTCATAATAGGTTTCATGGTATTGAACATTTTCAGTACCTTGGCTTCTTCCAGTTGCTTTCCCTCTCCATGACCAGCCCATGCCTTATTATAAACCTCTGTAAAGTCTTTAGCAAACTTAGGAAGGTTATTCTTTTTCATAGGTTGAGCAGAAATTGCCGGATTCCTTCTGTTTTTCTCGTGAGCAATGGTGAAAATACGCGAAACTTCAGCAAATACCGGTCTGGTAAAACAAAGCTGTTCAAAATAGACCTTCAGCCCATAATTTTCAAAAAGATCTTTATAGTAAGGGAAATTATAGTTCATTCCATACAGTGGTTCAATGAAACCCTCAATCAAAAGTCCCCAGAACTTATCCCGTTCTCCGAAATTGATAGGCCCATCCATGGCTTCCATCCCTCTTTCCTGAAGCCAATTTTTACAATGGTCAAAAATGAAATTAGCCGTTTCCTGATGATTGATACAGTCGAAAAATCCAAAACCACCGGTAGGCTGCTTCTGTTCATAACAATTGTTGATAAAAACAGCTACTTTTCCAACCGTCTTATCCTCTTTTTTAAATAGAAACCTTTTACATTCTCCACTCTTGAAGAACTTATTTTTTTCAGGATCAAAAATCTCCTCAATATGCTTATCTAAAGGGCGAATATAATTTTTGTCGTGTTGATAAAGTTGTGCCGGAAATTCCAGAAATTCCCTTTTGTGATCTTTGTTTTGTATTTCTTCGACAATAATCATATAGTTTTTAATCAGAGTAGGTTATAAAAGATAATGATTTCACCAAGATGAAATCTCCATGATTTAAAAGTATTCAATGACCATAGAAATCATAGAGGTTCCCGTCAATCCAAAAAATAAATAAAAACTTTTCGGAAAAAATAGAGGAAACAATATTATCCGTATTTTTGCTGCAAATTAAATAAAAATGGTTGATTTTACTGATAACGACGATGATATTTTCACTGGAAAAGAACATACGCCTATAAGGGAAGATGCTTTTGATAAATCGCCACAGGAAAAAATTGAAAAAATTACTGAGCTTTTTGGAGAGATTATGGAAACATTAGGACTGGATATGACTGATGATTCCCTGAAAGACTCACCAAAGCGTGTTGCCAAAATGTATGTGAATGAGATTTTCGGGGGACTTCTTCCGGAAAATAAACCGGGTATCTCTACATTTTCCAATAAATATAAATACCGTCAGATGTTGGTGGAAAAAGATATCACTGTATACTCTTTTTGTGAACACCACTTTTTACCGATTATAGGAAGAGCACACGTTGCTTATATCTCAAACGGAGAAGTAATTGGTCTTTCAAAAATTAACAGAATTGTGGATTACTATGCAAAAAGACCACAGGTTCAGGAAAGACTGACAATGCAGATTGTAGAAGCTCTGAAGGAAGCTTTAGGAACAAAAAATGTAGCATGTATCATTGATGCAAAACACCTTTGTGTAAACTGTAGAGGAATTAAAGATACAGCAAGTTCTACCATTACGGCAGAATTAAGCGGAATCTTCAGAACAAACCCTATTACAAGACAGGAATTCTTACATTATGTGGGAAGCCATGCAAAACTAGATTAATCAATGAACTATCAGATCCTTAAAAATATTGTAGATGCCGAAGTTCAGAGGTTTCAGACATTCTCTGCGGAAGACTGGGAATATAAAGCCAGTCCGGAAAAATGGTCCAAAAAAGAAATTATTGGCCACCTTTGTGACAGTGCTTTTACAAATATCCGTAGATTTGTAGTCACTCAATATAAAGAGAACGAGAATATCGTATACGATCAGAACATTTGGGTGAAAGCCCAGAACTATCAGAATGTTCCAACTTCCGAATTAATTAATCTTTGGAAAGCATTGAATGAGCAGATTGTTCATGTGGTAGAAAATATTCCCGATGAAGCACTGCAAAGAACTTGTGATACTACTAAAACAGAACCTCAGAGGTTTACTTTAGAGTTTATCATTAAGGATTATGTAGATCATTTGCAGCATCATTTAAAAGCGATTTAATAATGATAAAGTTTAAAAAAGTTTCCCATAAAATCTTTATCACAACAATTATTTGTTGTGACAGATTTTTATTTTAACTAATTTTTGAATCTTAAAACTATTGAATCTTTTAATAAAAAATAAATGCAACTAAAAATATACAACTCGCTTACAGCGGAAAAAGAAATATTCAAACCCATCTTAGAAGGAAATGTAGGAATGTATGTCTGCGGACCTACAGTGTACAGCAATGTGCACTTGGGAAATGTAAGAACTTTCCTTTCTTTCGATTTTATCTACCGTACCCTAATGCATTTAGGTTATAAAGTAAGATATGTAAGAAACATTACGGATGCCGGTCACCTTACTGATGATGGTGATGTAAATAACGACAGGTTCGTTAAACAAACCAGATTAGAAAAGCTGGAACCTATGGAAATTGTACAAAAGTACACCGTTGATTTCCATAAAGTTCTTGAGATGTTTAATCTGCTTCCACCAAATATCGAACCCACAGCTACAGGACATATTGTAGAACAGATTGAGCTTACTCAAAAACTAATAGATACAGGTTTTGCGTACGAAAGTAATGGTTCCGTATACTTTGATGTATTGGAATACAATAAAAGAGGGCTGAACTACGGTGAACTTTCAAAACGTAATATAGAAGAGCTTTTTGCAAATACCCGTGATCTTGATGGGCAAGGCGAGAAGAAGAATCCACAGGATTTTGCCCTTTGGAAAAAAGCATCTCCCGCTCACATCATGAGATGGAACTCTCCTTGGGGAGAAGGTTTTCCGGGATGGCACCTTGAATGTACTGCAATGAGTACTAAATATTTAGGTGAAACTTTCGATATTCACGGAGGAGGAATGGACTTGAAATTCCCTCACCACGAATGCGAAATTGCTCAAGGAAAAGCTTGCAATGGAGCCGCACCGGTAAATTACTGGATGCATGCCAATATGTTGACGATGAATTCCCAGCGTATGAGTAAGTCTACAGGGAACTATATCCTTCCAATGCAGTTGGTAACAGGAGATAATGACTTCTTTGAAAAATCTTTCCACCCGTCAATTGTACGTTTCTGCTTCCTGCAGGCACATTACAGAAGTGTTTTAGACATTTCTAATGATGCTATGATTGCTAGTGAAAAAGGATTTATCAGATTGATGGAAGCTGTGAAAGTATTGAATTCCATTACTCCTGATGACAGCAAACAGTCAGAATTCAGCCTTACAGAATGGAAGAACAAATGTTATGATGCATTAACAGATGATTTCAACTCTCCGATTCTGATCGCTCATTTATTTGAAGCCGTAAAATATATTTTCGCTTTAAATGACGGCAAAGAAACGATTTCAACAGCAGATCTTGAAGATTTAAAGTCAACATTGAATGCTTTTATCTTTGATGTTCTTGGATTGCAGACTGTAGAGGAGAACAATAACGAGAAACTCGATCAGACCCTAAAAGTTTTAATCGAACTTAGAAATCAGGCCAGAAAATCCAAAAACTTTGAACTTTCAGATCAAATCAGAGACAAACTGCTTGCTGAAGGCATCGAATTAAAAGACGGAAGAGACGGAACATCCTACGTTCTGAACTAAAAATATAAACTTCGGTTTTACAATCATTCCGTAAGAGTCCTATCACTTAGGATTTCTTACGGAATTTTTTTATCCGCTTTCGAGGAACCTTATTCAAATAGGTATTCTTTAGTTTCCTCTATATATTCTTTATTCTTCATCTTTTCTCTTTTATATGTCTCCTTGCCGTTTCTTTACCTTCTTTCAATCTTTTTTAGCCCCAAACTCTCAAACTCTCAAACTCTCAAACTCTCAAACCCTCAAACCCTCGAACTCTCAAACTTCATCAGGAGCTTTATCCCGCTATCTACTCATACTCCTCGCTCCAAAGCATCCCAATGCTCACCCCTTCAACTTTCCAACTCTTGCTGCGGGGTAACCGTTTCTATCGGGGCTAGGGTAGGGGACATATATTATAAATGATGAGTAATAGGTAATAGGTAATAGGTAATAGGTAATAGGTAATAGGTAATAGGTAATAGGTAATAGGTAATAGGTAATAGGGTGGCATTAATTAATACTTTAACCTATTATCTATAAGGAAAGGCATCCATCATTCCCATCCTTTGGAGGGGTGTCAAAAATTCAAAGAATTTTTGACGGGGTGGTTATCCAATTATTTCCAGTCCTCTGTGCCAATCTGTGCCATCTGTGGGAAAATTAAAAAACACTTACCTATAA